>CADBRE010000114.1 GCA_902797005.1 uncultured Erysipelotrichaceae bacterium
AGAAACTCCTCCCAAGGTAGAATGTAAAAAGAATGCCATAACTCCAATAAGAATAACAAAAACTGTTAAACTTTCAAATTTTCCAAATCCACGATTATTTCTCATACACACTCATCAACTTTCTATAAATATTTTCATCTACTGCAGAAGTAGATTTAATGGATATATCCAAAGCTTCTTTATATTTTCCTTTATAAAATGCTTTTTCAGCATCTATTAAAGCCCTATCAATTTCTTCAAACTTAGAACGATAACGATTAGCATAAACCATTACTTTTTCAGCTAATTCAGCCGTCTTTATCATATCCATAGTAGTATTATAAAGCTTCAAAACTAAATCACGAGCAGTATCCACTCTAGTATTTAATGTCTTAATAACAATTGGTTTCTTATTAAGTTCTTTTTCAACTTCTCCAATTGCTTCTTTAGCCTCATCTAATTGAACAAAATAATGATCAGTAATAACAGGTAATTTATAATGTCTCATTTTATCCTTACAAGACTTTAAGAAGCCCTGAATCTCTTCTAACTGTTCCCTAGCTCTTACTTCATCATCATACATATTTCCTAATGATTTTAAAGCAAAATCAAAATCTTCTTCCATTGTTATCAAGCGATTTGATAAATTATCAACTTCTTCATGCAAAGTTGAATAAGGAGTTGACTTAGTCTCTTCCTTAGCCTTTGTCTTCTTAAAATCATCATTAATAACAATTAATGTTCTATTGACTTCATGAATAGTTTGAATATCCTCATCATTTAAATCATACATATTCTTAATATCATCTAGTTGATCATATACTTCTTTAACCAAAGTATTAGTCTTCTCCAATCGCTTTTGAAAGTCACCAACAGATTCTTCATATACTTTTCTAGATAAGCGTTCTTTTTCAAAATCAACAAACAATGAATCATAATACTCCAACATTGTCTTCAAATCAAACATAGAGTTTTCAAGATTTAAAATTTTGACTTTATCAAGTATTTTATCAATATTCTTTTTAGATTCTTCAATATTATAATCAATATTTAAATAATCTAAAACATATCCCTCATCAACCATTTCTTTATGAAGTTTTTGAATCTCATTCATCCGATTAGGAATAACTTTATTAGCCATTAATAAAACATCTGGTAACTCACTAATAATAATCTCCATATGATCAATCATAGCATCTAATGCCTTACAAATCTGTACTACTTCATTATATTCATTAGATTCCATAACTTTTTCAAAATCTAAAAATCTCTTTTCTATATTTTCTAATTGTAATTCAACAGCTTCTTCCATAAAATCATATAAATCACGATGTTCTTGAAATTCTTTATTAAGAGAACGATATTTTGTTTTTAATTTAGTAACAATTGCTCGATATTTCTCTTCACTCAAAGTAATATCTTTTATCTCTTCTAGTAAATGTTCTGCAGCTTCTCTGACCTTATAAATTTCAATTTCTGCTGTTGCAATACGATAACCACATGATTTGTAATCTCTCTTTTCGACATAAATATCCAAGTCTATTAACATATCATCAATAATAGTTAATCTTCTCTCTTTAATATCCGTAAATCGATCTTGCCATCTATTATATTTTTCTTCCATCTTATCATTTTTTATAATAGGTTCAATCTTAGATAATTCCACTAAAACGGGAGTTGAAGCTACCATATTTCTTTGTATTTCTAAGTTTTTTACTTTATTCCGATAATATTTCATTTCAGCTTTTTTTACGAAATGAAGTATAACAATTACAATAATAATCGCAATAACAAAACTAGAACCTATGATTAAAAACTGTCCTTGCATAACTTCACCTCTATTCTCACTTTCATTTTATCACAAATATGGTCTATAATTCTACATTTTAAGATAATAATCTTGTTTTTTTTACGATAAAGCAACAATTCCTTGACATATAAACATTTTTAACATATAATTAATAGTGCAAATTTCTTGAAACAGCAGATTTAGAATTAATTAATGTGTTTTCAAAATAAAGTAGCGATTAGGCTGTTTAGTGAAAGAATAACTCCCTAATTAATGGCTAAATCATTCAAGACTTTGTAATATAAGAAAGGAGAATAAGTATGGCAAGATATACAGGACCAAGTTACAAACAAGCTCGTCGTGTAGGATTTTCAATTGGTGAAACTGGTAAAGAAATAGCTCGTCGTCCATATGGACCAGGACAACATGGTCAAGATCGTAAAGGAAAATTATCAGATTATGGATCACAATTAAAAGAAAAACAAAAAGTACGTTTTATGTATGGATTAAACGAAAGACAATTTAGAAAAACTTTCGAAGAAGCTGCTAAAATGAAAGGTATCCAAGGTACAAATTTCTTAAGATTATTAGAGTCTAGATTAGATAACTTAGCATTCCGTATTGGTTTTGCAGCAACTCGTCGTGGAGCTAGACAATTAGTAAACCATGGACATGTTACTGTAAATGGAAAGAAAGTTGATATTCCTTCATACAGATGTAAACCAGGAGATGTTATTTCTCTTAAAGAAGATGACAAGAACTTAAAAGTAGTAGAAGAAGCTTTATCAAAAGTAACAAAGAGAGTAGAATTTATTACTTATGATGAAGGCAAGAAAGAAGCTACTTATGTACGTTTACCAGAAAGAAATGAATTAAATGCTGATATCGATGAAGCATTAATCGTTGAATTCTATAACAAATAAGAAAGAATCCCAAGTGGGATTCTTTTTTTATTTATTTACCTTAGATTCTTCACCATTATTTTGAAGAGCTTTTGTAGTTGTGTTTTTTTCAACAATGCGCAATACATCTTCAACAAAAATACTTCTTTTATTAACTTCATCAAACAATTTATCACCAAGAAAACCAATGGAAAATTCTAATCGCTCATCTTTTTCATTAGCAGCTTTCAGCTTAAGTCTCTCCTCTGTTTCATATACTATCATGTCCTCTAAAATAGCAGTCAAAACTGCTTTTTGTTTATCTGTTATTACAGTGGGGAAAAACATAAGAACTTGATTACCCTCCAAAACAATTGCTATCATATCATTTTCAATAGCCTTTTGGCAGCAAGAACCGGTACTAGAATCCAACATATAACTTGGAATACCAAATTTTTCTAATGCAAACTGAAGAGAATTACCATGACCAGCCAAACTTTCATCATATTTATAAGATAGGTTTTCACTAATCAACCATGTTTCACGATTCTCAGCATCTGTAATAATATGTTCTCCTTCAGGATTAATAACATAAGTGCAGCGATAATATTTAAATAACTTAATACTACTAGCCGGAGAATCAATATTAGAAATATTAGCCTGTTTTTCATTTAATTCATCAGTATCATATTTTTTTAAAATACTACTAACCTTTTTTATTAATAACTCACTATTTTCACCAAAATTCACACGATTATTTATTAACTCACGTAAACTATTATATATCCTTGTTCTTACATCTAAAAGATAATTATCCATATTACCTGATATGTTAATCAAATCCATTAACTCTAATAAAATCTGACAATCTCTATCATCTTCTAATTGAACATTTTCCAAGATATCAGTAATTCCAAAAGATGATGAAGTCAAAAAATAATTTTTAAATTTAGGGACCTTTTCAATAAGCATATTAATGTCTTTTAAACTAGCATACTGACAAATATTTAAAAAATTATTATCAATAAAATTAGATGGATATTCCATATCTTTGCGAATAATAGCACCCATTAATTCACTTTTTTGCTTAACTGTATATGGACTATTCTCAAAATAAAATGTAAAACTAATATCTAAATTTGCAAATTGTTCCTCACTAAGATTTTTCCAAAGCGTCTTACAAGTTTTAAAAGGTAATTTTTTAGTTAGTAAATCTACATCATACACAGTAATAGAAACCTGGTTTTTTTCAATATCATCACACAATATACCTTGTTTAACTTCATCCATATCTTTTATATACTGAGCAAACAAATCTGAATAACAACTACTAGGTAATACTTCAAAAATAACATTTCTAGTAACAATCGCATCACTTTCAAGCAAAAAATTACTAGCCAACCTTTTAGCAATTTCAATATTATTTTCTAAATAGATTTTTAAAGCATCTCTTATTTCATTAGGATATTCAGCTAACATTTTTTCAAAGAATTTACACTCATCACGACTAATAGAACCACCAAGCATAATAGGTAATTTAGCCGTGTTATATTTTATAGTTGCAATATAAATCTCTGGTATTGATTTGCTTAATCTAGCTATTGCATCATTTTCCATACCAGCTTCTTTGATTAAATCAATAATATCTTGAATCAAACTAGGTGTCTTTTTTACAAATTCAATTTGCTCATAACACAATATATCATCAGAACGTAATTTTTGAAGAATAAATTTGGAAGACTCTATATTTGCAGAACCTATTGAATTATTTAATTGCTCATAAGTAATAATATCATCATTAAAACCATCTTTTATCAATTCCAAATCTTCTAAATTTTCACTATCAAAAGAATCAATAATTCTATGAAAACACTTATTATCCTTACAATACTGTATAATTTTAGGTGTTTTAGTTTTTAAAACTACACTATTATCAGTTTTTAATACATTCAATAAAAATGCCTCTATTTCTTCAGATACATCTTCACTCTTAAGAACAATGCAATCCGCTCTATAAGTTATATTATTATCCACAATATATTGTATAATTCTTAAATTAGATGTTTCTAAAGAAAAACCTCTATCATTAATTAAGCGTGATATTACTTCATCAAAGTATTCATCCTGTATTTTAGACATTAATAAATCTGCTTCACTCTTATTATCTGGAGTAATAATTAGAGTATATGAATTATTATAAATAAACTGTAGAAAAGCATCATAACTGATTTCTCTCATACACTTCATAACATAATTAAAAAATTCTTCTTTAAAAAATATTTTTATCATTAAATCATCGGCAATAGATGTAAAAGAATCAAGATCTTTATTATTATTTACAATATAAGAAATAAAAGCATCTATAAGTTCTTGACTATCACCAATTACTTGAAAGTCTTCTTCTGTTAAATTATCGTAATTATTTTTAATTTTATCAATCATATCATTCATCTTATTCACCCATTCAATTATTCAAAATCAAATTCCTCATACTGACAATTCTCAATACGACCATCTAACAAAGGACCCTTTAAAGTCTCTTTATTAAGTAAATACCGCAAAGCT
>CADBRE010000115.1 GCA_902797005.1 uncultured Erysipelotrichaceae bacterium
AGAAAAAAAGCAATCAAAAAAATAGAAGAAGCAAAAAGAAGAGAACATGTTGAAGAACACTTAGAAGATAAAAAAGAAGATGAATCTTTACAAAATGAAATAAAATAAGTATAATTAAAAATGCCAAAAGGGAGTAAAGATATGAAAAAAAGGAAAATAAACAAAATAATTGGAATAATATTAACACTTTTATCTATTATAAGTGTTTCTTTTTGCGTATATGAAATATCATTACTAGCGAACATTGAAACATTTTATAGAACTATGGGATCAACATTATTAATTGTTTTACTAGTAGCTTTAGTATATTCATTAATAGATTGCTTTAAAACAGGTAAAACAAAAAAGCTTATCATATCTGCTATTTTATCAGTATTGTTAAGCGCAATCGCGTTGATAATTGGGTTAGTTATTAATAAAGTATATACTACTTTAGGGAGCATGAATGCAGATGATGTTAATTACAAGACAGTTTTAATATCATTAAAAGAACTAGATAATGTTGAAAACCTAAAAGGCATTAAAATTGGAATAATATCAAATGAAGAAGATATAAACGGATATATTCTTCCAATGGAAGTTATAGAAAAATATAATTTAAGTAATGATAATGAAATAATTAAAATAAGTGATAGTATTACCTTAATGAGTAAATTACTAAATGGAGAAGTAGATGCTATTTTTATTAGTAGTAATTATAAATCAATGTTTCAATCATTAGATAATTTCGAAGAAACCACTAAGTTTTATGAAATAACAACATATGGAAAGAGCTATAGAAAAAGTGAAGTAGAAAAAGACATAACGAGCACTAGAACTGAAATAAGTGAACCATTTACTATATTATTATTAGGAATAGACTCATACGAGGAAGAAATCGGAGATGGAGGAAGCTACAATGGCGATACTATTATGTTATTAGCTGTTGATCCTTCAACATTAAATGTAACGATGTTTTCTATTCCAAGAGATACTTACACATATATGGCTTGTGGTGGTGCACTTACTAAAATTAACCATGCTGCATGGGGTGGAACTAATTGTATGATCAAAACAGTAGAGCAGTTTACTGGACTAAATGTTGATTACTATGCAATGGTAAACTTCCATGGTGTTAGCAAATTAGTGGATGCAGTGGGTGGAGTTGATGTAGATGTACAAACTCCTGGTGAAATCTGTGAGAATGATGCCAGACATGGTAGTCAAATTTGCTTAAATCCAGGATATCAACATTTGAATGGAGATGAAGCTCTAGTATATTCTAGACATAGAAAAACTCTTCCTTTAGGTGACTTTCAAAGAGGACAACATCAACAGCAAGTAGTAGAAGCATTGATATCACAAGTTAAAAATTTAAGAAGTGTTAATGATTTTTTAAACGTACTTGATGCAGTAAGTAATAGCATAAAAACAAATATGTCTACAGAAGAGATGTTATCACTATATAATATTGCTAAAAATGTACTTGTTCAAAGTGATAGTGTTCAGCTAAATATAACTAAAACATTCTTAACTGGATATAGCTTATACATTTGGGTAAATGGAAATTACTCATATACATTCCAATATTATAAGCAAAGCTTAGACGAAATCGTTGATGCTTTAAAAGTAACTCTTGGGCAAAAAGAAAAAGAAGTGGTAAAAGAGTTTAGCTTTTCATTAAATGAACCATATGAAAAATATATAGCTGGAGATAATTACTACAATGAAGAACAAAAACCAATAATGGCCGATTTAACAAAATTAGGTTTGTCAGCCGCAACGGCATGGGCAGAAGCTAATGGTCTTAATGTAAATATAGAATATGTAGATAGCGAATATCCTAGTGGAACAATAATAAGCCAAAGCATTCATGAAGATGAACTATTAGAACTAGCATCTAGCGAATTAACATTACAAGTATCTAGTGGAGCGAATTCTATAACAGGACAGACTCTTCTTGAAGAAATAACAGGAGTAAACGAATAAAGCCGAATTGGCTTTTTTTCTTCAAAAAATCTATGTAATTTTTCTGAATTATGGTACAATAAAAAAGAAGGTGTTAAATTATGAATTACTATGTAAATAATTATAGTGTGTATGTAATAGTATTAGTAACATTCATTTCTTCTATTGCATTTACATATTTATCAAAAATAATAGCTAATTATATAGGAGCATTAGATGTTCCTAATCAAAGAAGTGCACATACAAAACCAACTCCACTTTTAGGGGGAATAGGTATATTTTTATCTTTCCTTTTAGGATATATGATATTTGGTAGAGAAAGTACACTAATGTTATCAATATTAATATCATCATTTTTGATATTGCTATTAGGAATATTTGATGATTTAAAACCAATTCCTGCTAAAATAAAATTCGTAACACACATCGCAATAGCGGCAATTGTAGTTTTTTATGGAGAACTTGTACTTCAAAACTTTAATTTATTCGGATTTAAAATGGACTTTGGTTCGTTTGCACCATACATAACAATATTAATCATTGTTAGTATAATAAATGCTATAAACTTAATAGATGGATTAGACGGTTTATGTGCAGGAGTTTCTTCAATATATTTTGTAACTATAGGAATAATATGCCTATTATTACATAGATTTAATGGATTAGATACAATGCTTTCTTTTATAATGCTTGGATCAACTTTAGGATTCTTGGTGTTTAATTTTCCGCCAGCTAAACTATTTATGGGCGACACAGGAAGTACTTTCCTTGGACTTATGATAAGTGTCATAATGCTCCTAGGTTTTAAAACATTAACTTTAACATCTCTAGTAATACCACTAGTATTACTTGCCCTTCCTATAACAGATACACTATTTGCAATAATTAGAAGACTTGTAAACAAAAAACCAATAGGCGAGCCAGATAAAGAACATATACATCATCAACTTTTGAAAAGATTATCAACTAGAAAAACAATATTAATCATATATGCAGTAGAAATAATATTTAGTGTAATAAGTATATTATATACATTAAACAAAAAACATGAATTAATAGTTTTCTATATTTTATTAGTATTCATCTTACTATACTTAGTATTTAAAACAAACGTAATATTTAAACATAAGGAGAAATAAATGAAAATATGCATATTAGGTGCAGGGGCATATGGTTTAGCATTAACTCATATATTTTATGAAAACAAAAATGATGTAACAATATGGTGTCATACAAAAAATGAAGAAAAAGAGCTTAAAATAGAAAGAGAAAGTCCTAAGTTACCCGGATATAGATTGCCAGAAAAAGTTAAATTAACAACATCGCTAAAACGCGCAGTTAATAAAAGTGCACTTATAGTTATTGCGGTTCCAGCCGGATCAGTAAGCACAGTCTGCAAGAGCATTTCTAAACTGATAACAAAAGATCAACACATACTTATTGCATCAAAAGGCATCGAGCAAGGAACATGCAACCTATTAAATGATGTTGTAGAAAGTGAACTAAATACTAACAAACTAGCAGTAATTTCGGGCCCAACATTTGCAAAAGACATAGTAAATGATAGCCAAATCGGATTTAGCTTAGCAACTAACAACAATAGAACAAAAAACTTGGTAAAACTTCTAATGGAAAGCGAAAGAACTAAATTAAGAGAAACTACAGACATTATAGGTGTTGAAATATGTGGATCAATAAAAAATGTTATGGCAATAGCTTCAGGAATCTTGTCTGGTATGAAAGTTAGTGATTCAACTAAAGCTTTATTCCTAACAGAAAGTTTAAATGACATAAAAGAATTAATTGATAAATTAGATGGTAATAAAAACACTATACTTTCCTTTGCCGGCTTTGGCGACATACTAATGACCTGCACTAGCGAAAACTCTAGGAACTTTTCATACGGTAAACTTATAGGTGAAGGCAAAATAAAAGAAGCACTTGAATATTCAACAAATACAACTGTAGAAGGATTATACACATTAAAGTCTATTAAAGAATTAATAAAACGA
>CADBRE010000116.1 GCA_902797005.1 uncultured Erysipelotrichaceae bacterium
AATTAATACCATCCTTTCTTTTAGGATAGTTTTTAAACATTAAAAAAACTAATCCATTTCTGAATTAGTTATTTATCAAACTCAAACTATAAAAGTTTGAGCAAAATTCCTCTTGGTAGCGAGAGGGGGATTCGAACCCTCGACACCACGGGTATGAACCGTGTGCTCTGGCCAACTGAGCTATCTCGCCATCTGAAAACAAGTCAATAATATCACATTTGTTAAGTATAAGTCAAGATAAAGGTTTAATTTTTATAAAAAATGTGGTATATTTGTTATGAGTAAAGGGTGAGTGGCTGTGTTTGGAAAGATAATTAGTATTGATGAAAACAGAGTTGTTTTAGAAAATGCTTTGAAGCAAGTTAGAACTGAATATATGAATTTTCATGTTGTTTTTGAAGGGAATGTAAAAACAGTTGGTGAAATAATAAAAATAAATGAAAATGAAATAGAGGTTTTGCTAATAGGGGAGATAGTAAATGATATATTTACTCCTGGTGTAAATAAGAAACCGGCTTCAATTCCAAGAATTATTAATGTTCATGAGCTTGAACTAATAATTGGTAAGCAGGCACTTACAAATAGCACTTTATTAGTTGGTAATTCAAATATTTATAAAAACTATAATATCTTTGTTAATGTAAATGATATATTTGCTAATCATTTAGCTATTTTTGGGAATACAGGTAGTGGTAAATCTTGCTCTGCTGCATCATTGCTTCAAAACCTATTTTATAACCATAAGCCAGTTAATTCACATTTTTTTATATTTGATCCGTACGGGGAATATAACAATGCTTTTAGTAGTATTAATAAAAATGGCTTACATAGTAAAGTGTTAACTACAATTCATAAAGAAGGCATACCTATTCTTAAAATACCCACAAACTTTCTTGAGGTTGATGATTTGGCAGTGCTTTTGTCAGTAACAGATTCAGATCAAATTCCGGTTTTGGAAAAAACCTTAAAGTTAGTATATATATTTGCTGGTGAAGGTGAAAAGAATAAAGAATACAAAAACGATATAATTGCAAAATGTTTGTTGGATATTCTTACAAGTGGTAAGTCTAGTTCTCAAATGAGAGATCAGATAATTGCTGTGCTATCTCACTTTAGTACAGATGAGCTTAATTTAAATAGTATTATTAAGCAACCTGGTTATGATAGAACATTATTTCAATGTTTATTTATAGATGATCAAGGCAAAATGAATGCTATACTTAATGTTACAGAGTTTTTAAAGCAATTTGTAAAAGTTGATATTGAACAGATGCAAGTGTTAACTAATTTTACTTATTCATTAAAGGATTTGTATTATGCATTAGAGTTTGCTTTAATAAGTGAAGGTACACTAAATAGTGGGATAAGATACGATAAGAATAATATATTAAAAACTCGTCTTCAATCTATAATCAATAATGATTATAAAGATATATTTGAAAGTACTAATTATATGTCTAAAGAAGATTATGTAAAAAGTTTATTTTCAACTGAAACTAACGAAAAAGCTCAGGTTGTTAGTTTAGATTTGTCTAATGTTGATGATAGATTTGCTAAAGTATTAACCAAGATATTATCTAAGATATTTTTTACATATACAACTAGCTTAGATTATAGTGTAAAATATCCAATAAATATTATACTTGAAGAGGCACATAGGTATGTTCAAAATGATTTAGACCTAGATATAATAGGATATAATATATTTGATAGAATAACTAAAGAGGGAAGAAAGTATGGATGCTTTTTAACACTTATTAGTCAAAGACCTTCTGAAGTATCACAAACTTGTTTATCACAATGTTCTAACTTTATGGTGTTTAGAATCTTTCATCCTAAAGATTTTAATATTGTTAGAGATATTAACACTAATGTTACGATAGATCAATTGAACATATTAAAGACACTTAAAACTGGAAGTGCACTTTGTTTTGGATTAGCATTTAAAACACCTTTGCTCGCTATGTTTAACTTGCCAGATCCACTTCCGAGAAGTTCGTCATTAAAAATTGATAATATATGGTATGAGGAGTAAATTATGAATAAGAAAATAACACTTTATGTTTTGCTTGCTTTGTCTTTACTTGTAAGTTTATATGGAGGTATAAGTATTTATTACAAAAATAAAAAACTTAATACTTATGAAAGTACAAATGGTTATTATAAAAAGGTAAATAACAAAGATACATATACTTTTATGGCTGGAGATACTGTGTATACTTTATCAGCTGAGCATGAAAGTATATTTAATGAAGAAGATGGGTCAATTAAAACAATATACTATAATAAGAATAATCCTGAAGACTTTATGTTAAAGTCATATGGGTATGAAAGTTTAGTAATTGCAATAAGTTTAGTTTTTTCGTTTATTTTGCTTGGAGAATTATTTCCTAAAATAGCTTATCAGATGTTTTCGGTAGATTATGTTATATCAGGTGGGGCATTGTTATATTTAATAGGAATTGGTAATGATGATTATTCCCTACATAAGTTATTAGATAACAATACATTTATGAGTTTATTTGCTATTCTGCTTATAGTTATGGGTATTATAATATTCTTGTATGAAACTGTAAACATGAATAAGCAAGAAAGTAAAAAAGAAGCTGTATCTCACAGACTATCTTTAGATTTGCTCGGTTCTTTAGCTTTTTCAATAGTGTGTCTAATATCTTTAATAACTGTAAAAAGCATTATAATTAAGATAACACTTTTGGCCTTGTTATGTGCGGGTGTTTATTTATCAGTGGTTTTTATAAATGCGATTGTAAAGAAAAAAACTGTAGATTATTTACAAAGTGGATATGATGCATTTATGGTGTTTTCTTTAATAGCTTTAATCGGCTTAAATCCATATTTTATAATAAACTATTATGAGAATATAATAAATATATTTGTAATGGATTTGATTTTTGGCTTTACTATGTTGTTTGGCTATTTAGCAGTTGATGATAAAAACTAGACTTTTGTTTAAAATATTGTATAATATTTTATAGAAAACGGATGTGATTTTATGAAAGAAGTAGTAGTAACAGGAGATAGACCCACTGGATGTTTACATTTAGGACATTATGTAGGGTCTTTAAGAAATAGAGTATTAATGCAAAATGAAGGTAAGTATGATATGTATATCTTTTCAGCTGATATGCAAGGATTAACTGACAATGCCAAAAACACTCAAAAGATAAGAGAAAATGTTTTGGAAGTAATAAAGGATAACTTATCTGTAGGAATAGACCCCGATAAAGTAACAATATTTGTTCAGTCAGGAGTACCTGAACTTACTGAGTTAACAACATTTTATGCTAATTTGGTAACACTATCTCGCTTAAAAAGAAATCCTACTGTAAAAGAAGAAATTAAGCAAAGAGGATTTGAAGAAAGTATTCCTGTAGGATTTATGATGTATCCAATCTCACAAGCTGCAGATGTAACTGCTTTTGATGCAAACATTGTACCAGTTGGAGATGACCAACTTCCAATAATGGAGCAAGTAAACGAAATAGTTGATTCATTTAATAAATTATATGGAGAAACATTGGTTAGACCTAAAGCAGTAGTTCCTAATAACAAGTCAAGCAGGCGTCTTCCAGGAACTGATGGGAAAGCCAAAATGAGTAAATCATTAAATAACTGTATTTACTTATCAGATGATTCTGAAACAGTTAAAAAGAAAGTAATGAGTATGTTTACAGATCCTAATCATTTAAAAGTAGAAGATCCAGGTAACACTAAAGATAACCCTGTGTTTATATATTTGGATGCATTTGCTAAGGATAGAGAAAAGTTTGAAGAAATGAAAGCTCATTATGAAAGAGGAGGTCTTGGAGACCGTGCATGTAAAGAATACCTATATGAAGTTCTTGAAGAAACACTAAAACCAATAAGAGAAAGAAGAGCTTATTATGATGCTCATCCTGAAATAGTAGAGGAAATAGTAAGAAAAGGAACTCTTAAAGCTAGAAAAAAAGCAGGGGAAGTACTTAAAAGAGTAAGAAAAGCTGTAGGAGTAGAATATTTTAACTAACTCATAAACTCACAAAACTAATAATTTGTGAGTTTTTCTTCATATTTTTCACAAAAATTACACTTTTACATGTTAAAATATAAATAGAAATGGAGATTTATGTATGAATATATTAGTTGTAGATGATGAAATGCTTATAAGAAGTGTTATAAAAGAATACTTGCTTAATGAAAAATATAATGTGTATGAGGCAGAAGATGGAATAGATGCTTTACGAGTATTTAAAGAAGAAAAAATAGATTTGGTAATACTTGATGTAATGATGCCTAAAATGGATGGAATAACTGCATTAAAAGAAATGAAAGAAATAAAAGATACTCCAATAATAATGTTGACTGCTAGAGTAGAAGAAGAAGACAAACTAAAAGGATTTGATTTAGGAATAGATGACTACATAACTAAACCTTTTTCACCTAAAGAACTAGTTGCTAGAGTAAAAGCAGTACTTAAAAGAAATGATAAACTTAAAACTTCTTACAAATACAAAACATTAGAAATAGACTACCAAGGACATAAAGTAATGATAGATAATAAACAAATAGAATTAACACCGAAAGAGTATGACCTGTTAGTATACTTTATAAGTAATGAAGGAATAGCTTTATCAAGAGAGAGCCTTTTATCATTAGTCTGGGGTTATGACTATTATGGAGATGACAGAACTGTAGATACACATGTAAAAATGTTAAGACAAAGCCTAGGCGAATATAGAGATTTAATAAAAACAGTCAGAAGTATGGGGTATAAATATGAAACAGAAAAGTAAAAGTTTAACACTACATTTATGGTTCTATCTAGCTTTGTTTGTAAGTTTAATACTAGCTTTCCTTTGGATATTTCAAGTATTATTCTTTAATACATATTATGAATACAGAACTACTAAAGATTTAAATAAACTTGCAAGTACTACAAAAGAATATTATGAAGATAGTAAACTTCAGCAAGATTATGATATCTTGTCTTATGAAAACAATGCTTGTATAGAAATAGTTAGTAGTTTTGAAACAACATACTCATCTAATCAAATGAGAAGGGGTTGCATCTTTAATGGTAAAGAAGGTGTAGAAGTAAACAATTACAAAAGAGATTTTATAAATAGCAATTTAACAAATAAAACATATAAAATGAAAAATCCAATGCTTAATAATGAAACACTTATTAATGCAATTAAACTAGATGATAACACATATGCTTTTATTAATGTGTCTTTAGAGCCAACAGATCCAGCTATAAGAATAATTAGAGAAGAATTAATTTTTATAACAATAGCTATATTTATACTTTCATTTATATTTGCATACTTTATAAGTAAAAAAGTGTCTTCTCCAATACTAAAAATAAACAAACGAGCTAAACAAATGGCTAAAGGTGATTTAGAAACACCATTTGAAGTAAATGAAAACATAACAGAAATAAACGAGCTAACTGATACTTTAAACTATACTAAAAATGAATTATCAAAACTAGATGAAACTAGAAAAGATTTACTAGCTAATGTAACACATGATCTTAAAACTCCACTAACTATGATAAAAGCATATGCTGAAATGGCAAGAGATTTAAATAGTGATAATAAAGATAAAAGAGAAGAAAACTTAAATGTAATAATAGAAGAGAGTGAAAGATTGAACAGCTTAGTAAATGATATATTAACTCTATCTAAAAATGAATCTAATATGGATACATTAAATAAGGAAGACTTTGATATCACTTCTTTAATAGAAACTATAATAAATAGATTTAACTATTTAAAAGAAGAAGGCTATACTTTTACACTTGATAGTAGTGATAAATATATAATTAATGCAGACAAGCAAAAACTTGAACAAGTTATATACAACTTACTAATAAATGCAGTAAATTATACTGGAGAAGATAAGAAAGTAACGGTTAAAATAGAAGATTACAAAAAGTATATACGAGTATATATTATGGATACGGGTAAAGGAATAAAAGAAGAAGATATAAACAAAATTTGGGATAAATACTACAAAAATGAGAAAAACCATAAGAGAACAAAAGTCGGGACAGGACTAGGACTTGCAATAGTCAAAAATATTTTACTTAAACATGACTATAATTATGGTGTAGAAAGCAAAATAAATGAAGGAACTAAGTTTTATTTTGATATTCCATTAGTATAATATGTGGCTAATAATTAATGTTTGTGTTATACTATTTATGTTGCGAGGTAGTTTATGAAAAAGAAAGACGAAAGATTATGGATTAATGAATATAAAGATGCTAGAAGTAATTTGGAGTATCCTAAGGGAAGTATGATAGATGCTTTAATGGCTGTTTCTAGGAAATATCCAGAATACTATGCATATGAGTACTTTGGTAAAAAGGTAACTTATAGACAATTTATGAAGCAGATTGAAGTTGTGGCAAAGTCACTAAAGAATTATGGAGTTGACAAAGATGATAGGGTAACTATATGTATGCCTTCAACACCCGAAGCTATTTGCATGGTATATGCAGTTAACTTAATTGGCGCAGTTGCTAATATGATTCATCCTTTATCTAGTGAAAAAGAGATAGAAAACTATTGTAATGTTTCTGAGTCAAAGTACATGCTAGTCTTGGATGCTTCACTTGAAAAAGTTATGAACATAAAGAGGAACACTTCTCTTCAAAAGATTATAGTTGCTTCACCTGATACATCTATGCCACCTTTAATGCATTATTTATATAAAATAACAAACTATAAGAAAAAGGTGAAAATACCAAAAGATGACGATGATATAGTTCCTTGGAATACATTTGTATCTCATGCTGATGATTTTGTTGGTGTATGTTATGAAGCAAGAAGTGCAGAAGATTTAGCAGTTATCCTTTATAGTGGAGGTACTACAGGAACGCCTAAAGGAATTAAACTATCAAATCTTAATATAAATGTTTTGGCTTTAGGTGCACATGAGCTTATAAAACAAACACAGCCAGGTAACTCTGTACTATCTCTTCTTCCAATTTTCCATGGATTTGGACTTGCAGTTTGTATTCACACACCACTTTTATCAGCTATGAAATGTATTTTAATTCCACAGTTTGATGCTAAAAAGTTTGGAGATTTAATAAAAAGAACTAAGCCTAATTTCTTAGTAGGTGTTCCAACACTTTATGAAGCTTTACTTAAACAAAAACTAAAAGAAAAAGACTTAAAAAGTGTAGAAGCAGTAATATCTGGTGGTGATATTCTAACACCAGAACTTAAGAAAAAGGTTGATGCTTACTTGGAAGAACACGGATCTAATGCTACTATTAGACCAGGATACGGACTTACTGAAGCTACTGCCGCTACATGCCTTACGAATGAAGGAGAATATATAGAAGGAGAGATTGGTATTCCTTTCCCTGACACATATTTCAAAATAGTTAAAATAGGCTCTTTAGAAGAGGCAGAAATTGGCGAAGAAGGCGAAATATGCATAAACGGGCCTACTGTCATGATGGGATACCTAAACAACGAAGAAGAAACTAACCAAACTTTAAGAGTACATCCTGATTGTAAACTTTGGCTTCATACTGGAGACATTGGTGCATTTACTAAAGAAGGAAGAGTTATATTCAAACAAAGACTAAAGAGAATAATAGTTTCTAGTGGATACAATATTTACCCTTCTTACATAGAAAACATAATAGTATCACATCCTCTTGTTGAAACTTGTACAGTAATTGGTGTTCCTCATCCTTATAAAGGACAAGTAGCTAAAGCATATATAGTTCTAAAAGAAGGTGTTGAGGAAAGTGGAAAGCTTAAAAAAGAAATACAGGAGCTTTGTAAGAAGAATATTAGTATATACTCACTTCCAAAAGAATACGAATACAGAAAGAAACTTCCAAAAACATTAGTTGGTAAAGTTGCTTTCACTGAACTTGAAAAAGAAAATAACGAGAAAAAGTAATCATTACTAGATGGTTGCTTTTTTAAAAAAATTGCATTGCATATTATTACTTAATGAGTTATAATATATACAGAAAGGAAAACGTATGGTTTAAAAGGTGGGTTATGGTCATCATAGAAAGTAAAAAATATAAGAAATCATATAGCAAAATTATAAAAGCTAATTCAAAAGAACAAGAAAGATTAGAAAATATCAAAATACTGTTTCTTAATTATTCTAATTTACATGATGTACTATTAACTCCCTATAAAGAAATATATCATATAGAACAAAAGACAGGTAACTTAAAAGAATACTATACTGCAAGAGTAAATAAAAAGATTAGGCTAATTATGAAACCTGTGGGTAATTATCCATATAATACACTTGAAATTACAGATATAGAATTTATTGATATAGACAATAAACACTATGGTGAGGGGTGAGAATATGACTGGATTTGGAAGTATGCTTAGGGATTATTTAGAACATTATAAAATATCTCAAACTGATTTTGCTGATAGACTTGGTATAAGCCAAAAACATATGAATGAGATAATTAATGGTAAAACTAAAATATCTGTTGAATTAATGCTATTAATAAGCTTGTTCACTGATATAGATGCTAATTTAATATATTACGCTGAAAAAAGAAAAGAAACATACGAAGAATTAATGACTAAGTATAAAACTAAAAGCGAAATTAATAAAATGCTTAATTCATATTCATTAAATGAAATGGTTAAAAGGCATTGGATAAAATTAAAAGACTCAAGTTCATTTGTGCAAAACTATTTAGATTTGATAGAATACCTAGGTATTAAAGATGTAAGCATGATAGATAATTATTTAAATAAAAGATATTTATTTAAGAAGACTGGTCAAAGTAATAACATTAAAGTATATTTATGGGTAAGACACTGTGATTTGATGACTAAAAATCTAGAAATTAACAAGTATAATTCTAGTAGATTGAATGAGTTATTAGATGAATTAAAAATAATGAGAATGAAAAATTTTAATAAAGAAGAACTAATTAATTTATTTAGTAAATATGGAATAATTCTTTATATTGAAGATGCTTTAAAAGGTAGCAAAGTAAGAGGATGTATAAAAGTAAAAATAGACACTCCTGTAATATATATGACTACCTACTTGAAAGAAAAATCATCATTTTACTTCACTTTATATCATGAATTAATGCATCTTAAAACAGATTATAATAAATTAAAAAACAAAACCATCATAGAAGAAGATGGAGAAGAAGATGAGATGGATTCTTTGGCATTAAACGAAATGATTGATAATAAAACATATAATAGTATAATTAATAATTTTGATAAGAGAGAAATAATTGCATTAGAAAATAACATACCATTATGCTTTTTGTATTCGCGTTTAGCATATAACAAGAAAATATCTTATAGATCAAGTGATTATATAAATAATAGAGAGATTATTAATTTAAAATAGTGAGGTATTTATGGCAATAACAAAGACTGATTTTATAAACTATACTAGATGTAAAAGATATGTATCATTAGAAGAGTTGCATCAAGATAAACTTGAAAGTGATATGACTTTAGAAGAATACATTAAGGAAGAAGAAAATGAGAAATATAAAGAACTACTAGACGGAATGTTTGACGAAGAAGAAGGAATAGACAATACTGTAAAAGTAGATAAACAACTAGAAGCAATGATGGACTACTATAAAGAAGTAGAAATAAATGCAGGAAGACTTGCTGAAAAGTATTTTGGTGGAGAAAGTATATACTCTCTAGAAACATACAACCAAGAAAGTTTTAGCTTTAGCCTTAATGGTATTAAGTATCTATGCTTTGTTGATATCTATAATGAAAGCAATGATGAAATAAACATAATTGAAGTCAAAGCAACAACAAGTAGAAAATATAAATCTATGGATTATTCTATTGGAAAAGAAAAGTATCCAATGTTTAATAAAAATAATTTCTACTACACACTAGCTGAAGATCCAGGACTATCTAAGAACTACTCACAAAAACTAGAAAAGTTACTTAATAGATTCACTGATGAAGGTAAATACTTTTATGACTTATCTGTTCAAAGATACTTTATAGAAGGCTATTTAAAAGAAAATAATATAGACAAGAAAGTAAACTACTATTTAGCTGTTTTAAACAATGAGTATGAATATGATGGATATACCGAAAGAAATCATAGGTTTTATAGACCTGATATGTTTGGCAATGAGATAATTGATTTCTATAATGCAAACGATATAACAGCTATGTATCAAGAAAGAATAGATGTAGAAAGAAAGAACTTAGAAAAGTATATATTTGAAGGAGACATATCTGCTTGTCCACTTTCAGTTGCATGTGCATATAAAAAGAATACTGAATGTAAGTTTAAGAGTATTTGTTTTAAAGATGTGCCTGAAAAGAATGCTAGCTTTAACTACATAAGATTTGTTAGCTTTAGTGATAATGGTACTAAACTAAATAAGTATGACTTAATCAATAATGGCTATTTAAAACTTGATGATGTGCCAAAAGAGTGGCTAACAAGTGAGAACCACAAAATACAAAGAGAATGCTTTGAAACAGGAAAAACATATGTTAATAAAGAAAAGATAAAAGCAGGACTAGAAAGCTTAAAATACCCGATATATCACTTGGACTTTGAAACACTACCTTGCCCAGTGCCTAGATTTAGAGGAGAACATCCATATTATCAAAGCCCATTTGAGTTTTCTCTTCACATTGAAAAAGAACCTGGTGTTTGTGATAAAGAAAAGGATAATTATGTATTTTTAGCTAAGACTTTAGATGATGAACGAGCAGATTTAGTAAGAGAATTAGTAAGCCATATTCCTATTAAAGAAACGGGCGGATGCATGCTTGCTCAAAATGTTAACTTTGAAAAAGGAAGACTTTATGAATTATCTAAAA
>CADBRE010000117.1 GCA_902797005.1 uncultured Erysipelotrichaceae bacterium
CCTATTCCTATAAGTAATATTGCTCCCACTACTATTAATATTATTTTAGTTATTTTCTTCATATAAAAACTCCTTTAATTCTTTATCTGTCCATAATGTAATTCCAAGTCTTACAGCATCATCATACTTTTTACCGGGATCAGTTCCTACTATTACGACATCTGTTTTAGAAGATACACTAGAAGAAGTACTTCCACCTCTATCTTCTATTTCTTTCTTTATTTCATCTCTACTTATAAAGTCAAATGAACCAGTTATTACAAACTTCTTACCACTTACTCTTTCATCATCACTTATCTTAGTATCTGTATATACTGTATTAATACCTAATTCTACTAATTTATTTATTTCATTTAGTTTCTCTTCGTTATGAAAATAATTAATAACACTTGTCGCTAATGTCTCTCCTATATCTTGAACATTTATAAGTGTATCGTAATCAGCTTTCATTAGATTTTCTAATGATCCAAATCTTTTTGCTAGTACTTTACTTGTTTTAGCACCTATTCCTTCAATACCAACAGCATGCAATAGTCTTTCTAAACTATTATGTTTACTATTTTCTATTGCTTCAAGTAAATTATCTACACTTTTATTTCCAAAACCTTCTAATTCTATAAGCTCTTCTCTTCTTTTATAAAGGTTATAAATATCTGAGTAGTTTCTAATAAAACCAAAGTTATAAAAATCTTCTATTATTCTATCTCCTAGTCCATCTATGTTCATCGCGCTTCTACTAACAAAATGGCACAAACCTTCTATATGTCTAGCTGGACAATTTGGATTTAAACAAAAGCTTCCAACTATTCCTTCTTCTTTATGTAAGAAATTACCGCATATTGGGCACCTTTCTATCATTACAAAGTCTTTTTCTTCTCCTGTTCTTCTTTCCTTTTTAGCTTCAACTACTTCAGGAATAACATCTCCAGCTTTTCTAATAGATACTATATCTCCTATTTTTAAATCCTTTTCTTTTACATAATCTTCATTATGAAGTGTAGCTCTAGATATTGTAGAACCAGCGACTATAACAGGCTCTAAAACAGCATTTGGTGTAACTTGCCCTGTTCTTCCAACCGTGAATATAATATCTTTTAGCTTAGTTAAAACTTCTGTTGCAGGGAACTTATATGCTGTAGCCCATTTAGGGTACTTAGTGGTATATCCTAGCTCTATTTGATCTCTTACATTATTTGTTTTAATAACAACACCATCTATATCATAAGAAAGTTTAGGTCTGTTCTCTCCTTGTTTTTCTATAAACTTAAGTATTCCTTCTACATCAGTTACTAATGTACTTTCAGGGTTAGTTTTAAATCCTAATTCTTTTAAATACTGCAATGCTTCATAATGCGTTTCTATTCCGTAATCAAGTGGATTAGGTATATGATAAATAAATGTATCTAGTCCACGACTTGCTGTTATTCTACTATCTAGCTGTCTAATACTTCCTGCAGCAGCATTTCTACAGTTTTGAAATAGTGCTTCTCCATTAGCTTCTCTTCTTTGGTTAAGTTCTGCTAATTTTTTCTTAGGCATATATATTTCTCCACGGACTTCAATAGATATTGGCATTTTTAAAGATAGTGGTACAGTCTTAATTGTCTTAACATTATTAGTTATATCTTCTCCTACTATTCCATCGCCTCTAGTAGCTGCACTAACTAGTTTCCCATCTTCATAGTTTAAAGACACACTAAGCCCATCTATTTTAAGTTCACACACATATTCTGGGTTTATTCCCTCTTTTTTTATTCTTTTATCAAATTCCCTTATTTCTTCTTCATTAAATACATTTGATAAACTCATCATAGGTATTTTATGTGTATGTTTTACAAATCCCTCAGACACTTCTCCACCAACTCTTTTAGTAGGAGAATCTTCTCTTGCATATTCAGGATACTTTTCTTCCAAAGTCATAAGTTCCCTTAAGTATTTATCAAACTCTTGATCTGTAATTGTAGGATTATCTAAAACATAATAATTATAATTAGCTTCATTTAGTATACTTACAAGTTCATTAATTCTTTTCTCTTCCATTATATTATTCCTTTCATATTTAATACTTACTTCATAAATACATAATACCATATTTTTATTTAAAATTATAGACAAACATTAGAGTTTTATGTGCATTTTATATTATTGATAGAACTTCAATTTAAAACGTTTTACTAAACCATTTTAATGTGCAATTATACATATTTTTTTAAAACAAAAGAAAGAAAACACCATTAAATTACAGGTGTTTCACACGTTTTACTGTACAATTTACTGTACATTTTTATTGTACAGTAAATTCATAAACATCCCAAGAGCCATTTTTATCTGCTCCCTTCCTAAATATAAGTTTTTTCATTTTTAAGCTATTAATAGAATATGTAACTTGTCTTGTAGTTAAATTCGACATTTCTATAATTTCTTTTCTAGTTATTTTAGGGTTTTCTTTCAATAATTCATATACTTTTCTTTCGTTAGTATTTAAGCTATTATAGCTCTTTAGCTTTTCTTGTAAAACTAAATCTGTTACTTCTCCATCATCGCTTACAATTAATCCTTCTCTATCAAGTCTAATTGTAGTTCTAAATATATCAGAATCTTCAAAAACAGGCTTTCTTCCAGAATACTTTATAGAATTATTAGTTATTTTAGCTATACCAGTTCCTAAATTATCAGCATAGCCTATTTCTCTAAAAAATGCAGAAAGAGTTGGATTCTTTTCAATTGGCATAGAGTTATCTTCATTTATTAAACTCATTGTCGTAATCCTATTTGGATTTTCACAAATAAGTCTATCTTTATAAATTATTATTCTGCTTGTCCGTGGGTCCATCCAATCTCTATGCATAAGACAATTTACTATTATCTCTCTAGCCATTATTCCAATAGCACTTATCCTTTGACGTCCATCATCAGATAAAGCAAATCTATTTAATGTATATTTAGAAATAAAATTATAAAGTCTATCATACATATCTAGCAAATTAGTATTAATAAAATCTCTATCATCAAATCTTTCTGTATCTTCTACCCTTAAAATAGCATCAGTATAACAATGAGGATTTACATTTGATATAGCTTCATCAGTTCCAAATATCATTACTCCAGCAAGAGTGACTCCATAATTACCAGTTTCCTTATCCTGTTTATACATTTTAGCACTTTTAAGAATTTCAAGATTATTCATGTTTTTCCATGGGTGGTTTTTTTCAACTGATTTTCTAACTATGTCAAACAGTTCACTCTTTAAATCATTTTCAACAGAAATATAAGGTAACACCCTATCTTCATCATATATGTTATTTTTCTTTCCATAAAGTTTAGATATTAATGCAAAATTGCCTGATGCATCATAATCTCCATCAGCACTTCTTACAAAGACTTGTTTATTATGTCTATGGATATATGCAGATTCTTCTATATAAGCATATAATACTATTTTACCATCAACTATAACTTCGTTGAGCTCGCTTACAATAGCAGGATCAATTTGTTGAAGATTATTACATCTATTTGAGTAATCTTTTTTAATAGAATTGACTCTATCTTTATTTATACCAACTATTTCTTTATCGTCATTAACACCTAAAATGATATATCCACCTAATGTGTTAGAAAAAGAACACACAGTTTCAAATAAATCTTTATTAAGTGCAGTTTGAGATGATTTAAATTCTGTAGTAATGCCTTCTCCTTTAGATATTAATTCTTTAATCTTATCTTCCATGACGTTTCTCCTTTCTAAATATTTTTTTCTTACATACTGGTACTATTATAACAACATCATAAATATAAAACAAGCGAACAATTAAAGAAAAAACTCTATATTTCTATAGAGCCTTTCTATTTTCTAAAACTTTTCTTAATTCATTGCTTTCTACTAAATACTCTGGATTGTCTTTAATCATATCTAACATTTCTAAAGCTCGATTGATTTCAGATGAATTTCTATTATATATTTCTTCAAGTTCACTTTTAACTTTTGCTAAGTCTCTTTTACAAACTTTAGCTTCTTTTTTTAAACGTATTATTTCATTAATGTCATCTTTAATATCTTCAATTCTTTCTGAAGCATCCTCATCTGTGACAGAGTACATAAGTAGCATATAGGAAAAATACAAAATAATAGAGAATAGGATTAACACAAATGATGAACCAATCCATTCTGAATTAATTATTTCTTCCCCAACAAATTCTCCTGTTTCAAGCTTTATTACTTCTTTATAAGCTTCTTCATACAAGTCAGCTAATGTTAATGTTTCTTTATGTTCTGTTTCCTTTTCATATTTAATGCCCAAGCTTTCTAAATCAACATCTAAGTACTCTTTAATTCCCATTTCTTCTAAAGTACTTAAATCATACTTTTTAACTTCTCTTACATATTCACCCCACATGCGTTTTTTCCAAGTACTATATTCATTTAATGTAACACTATACTCATTTTCTTCATAGGAATAATCATTAGTAATACCCACTTTATCTTCTAAGGTAGAATAATATGTCTTAGTTGCTTCATACTTTTTGTATGTTGCGACCGTCTTGCCCAGTTTA
>CADBRE010000118.1 GCA_902797005.1 uncultured Erysipelotrichaceae bacterium
GAAAGCACTAAGGGTTTTTCTTAATTTATTTTGCCCCCCCCCCTAGGACTTTATATTGCACTTTATTAGAAATGCTAGTTTTTGACATTAAACTTGAATTGCTTTTTTCAAATCTTGTCATAACTAACATCTCCTCTCTTTACTTGTCTATTGTATGACAATACTATCTTATCAAAAAATTAAGTTGTTGTAAAGTGGTTAAGACATATTTTTTTAAATCAATTTCTTTCTTTTAGATATAACATTCTTATTAGCTATATAAATATCCAAGTTAGCTTCTTTGCCTATTTTGATAAAACCAACACCAAAAACCACTATATCTTCAGAAAGAGAGACTCTTAAGGTAGTTTTATCTAAATCTTTTAATCTTTCATTTCTTTCTATATGCATCTTTTCTAGTTTTATATCATTATTAAAATAGAATATTAAGCTAGTATCTTCACTATTGTTTTCTATTCTAATAATATCTCCTAGTAGTATCATAAATCCTTTTTTTAATGTATGTATTTTAGGTTTTATTTCTCTTTTAGGTAATAGGCCTTTATAATCTTTTAAATCTATATAGTTTATTATAGAGTTTTCACTAACAAAACCAGGTGTATCTATAAATGTTATATCATCTATTTTCATTTTTATTTCTTCTGTTGTAGTATTAGGATTGGAGCTTACTGTTATAGTACTTTTCTTTCCTTTGCTTTCTAAAATAGTATTTATTAAAGTGCTTTTACCTGCATTAGTGTATCCTAGTACATATATTTCTTTTATACCATCTTTATATAATTTGTTATATAATTCATCTATTCCATTTTTCTTTTTACTGCTTATTACTAGTACTTTATCTTTGCCAGTATTTTCTGTTATATAGTTTATTAGTTTATAATCTCTTACACTTTTAGGTAATAAATCTCTTTTAGTAATTACTACATATGTATTAGTTTTTAACTCTTTAATGGTATCTAATACTTCATTATTTATAGTTATTGAATCTATTAAGAAAAGAACATTTTTTCTTTGTCTGTTTAATCTATTTATTAAAGAAGTCATATCAGGTTTTTTATCTATAACATAACTTTCTCCATAATGTTTTATTTTAAAACATCTTTCACATAAAAGAGCTTCCTCATACTTTTTAGAAGATACATATCCTTCTTTAGTTTTATCTATAGTTTGAAGTATTTCACCGCATCCTATGCACTTCTTATTCATAATATTTACCTCGTTTAAACAAATCTCTTTTTTCCATCATTTTAAATAGTTTATTTTCAATATGTCTATTTAACTTAGTTACTTTAAGATCATATTTACTTACAGGATTTACTAATATACTTGTAAGTCCCATTCTATTAGCGCCCAGCACATCAGTTAGTAGTTGGTCTCCAATAGCCGCAACTTCTTCAGGCTCAACTTTATAAAGCTTTAATATCTTCTTATAGTTTTTAGATAATGGCTTTTTAGAAGAAGCACATGTATCTATCTCTAAAGTATTCTTAAAAGCTTCTACCCTTTTTCTAGTAGAATTAGTCATTAAAACTATTTTAAATCCCATATCTTTTAAATCATACATTAAGTTAATAGCTTCTTTAGAAGGTAAATCTATATTTGCTGGTGCGATTGTGTTGTCCAAATCAAATATAAGTAATTTAATTTTCTTCTTTTTAAGACTTTCATAATCTATTCTGTATATGCTTTGTGCATGCATATCAGGTACAAACTTATCTATCATTTTTATCTACATCCTTTTTTAATATATATATGTAAATCTGTTTAATATTAATAATTTAGTCTTTCATTATATTCAAATTCATAATCTAGTATTCTTATAGTGTCTCCGTCTTTTGCCCCTAGTTTCATTAGTTCTTCATCTACTCCTAGATTCTTTAGTTTTCTTGCAAATCTAAGTTCTGCTTCTTCACTATTAAACTTAGTTCTTTTAAGAAGAAGCTCTAGTTTTTCACCAGATAAGACATATGTGTGATCATTTTCTTTTACTATTTCATAAGGTTTTTCATTCTTAAACTCATATAATACATAGTTTTCCATTTCATTATCTTCATAAACATTTTCTTCTTCTGTTTCATTAAGTACTTCTAATAGTTTAAACTTAAGATTTTCTAGCCCTTCACCAGTTACTGCTGAAGTTTCTATTACATCAACATCATAAGATTCTTTAAACTTTTTAAGGTTATCTATTGAAGCAGGCATATCCATTTTATTAGCTATTACTATACTTTTCTTATTTGCTAGTTTTTCACTGTAGTTCTTTACTTCTCTTTTTAGGATTTCATACTCTTCTAGTACATCTCTTCCTTCTATTTCACTCATATCAAGTACATAAGCGATTACTTTACATCTACTCGCATGTTTTAAGAACTTATCTCCTAGTCCTACTCCTTCACTAGCCCCTTCAATTATTCCTGGAAGGTCTGCAATAACATATGAATCTTTTCCTGCAGAAACTACACCAAGATTAGGTGAAAGTGTTGTGAAGTGATAATCTGCTATTTTAGGTTTAGCAGCAGATACTCTTGATATTAAAGATGATTTACCAACTGAAGGAAAACCAACAAGTCCAACATCAGCTAAAAGCTTTAGTTCTATCTTTAAAGTTCTTTCTTCTCCAGGCTCTCCATATTCACTAGTGGTAGGCGCTTTTGTTTTGTTTGACTTGAAGGCAGCATTACCTTTACCACCTTTACCACCTTTTGCTACAATAGCTTCTTCTGCATGTTTGGTTAGATCACATACTATAAGACCTGTTTCTTCATCTTTTACAGTTGTGCCTACTGGTACTTTGATATAAGTGTCTTCTCCAGATTCTCCAGTTTTATTAGTGCCTTGACCATTTTTTCCTTTATTTCCTTTTACATGTTTCATATATCTTAAGTCTAGTAAAGTTTTAAGCCCTTCGTCAGCAACAAATACAATATCTCCACCTTTGCCTCCGTTACCACCATCTGGTCCTCCCATTTCAATAAACTTCTCATGTCTAAAAGAAGAGCATCCATCTCCCCCTTTACCAGCTTCTACTTTTAATAATACTTCATCAATGAACATATCATTCACCTCTCATGCCTTTAATTGTACCATATTTAGTTTATAATTACTATTAGAGAAAGCAAACTTTTTTAAAGATTTTTAGTTTCTTTAATTGATTTAAGTCCATTCTTTTGATAGAATAGTCTTCCGAGGGAAACATATATGAAAAACTATAAATACTTTAAAGAATTAATTCGTATAAATAAAGAAGTATATCAATATGGTGGAACTAGCAATTTGAGAGCAACTGAAGAAGAAATAGATGGATTTGAATCTGTGCTAAGCGAGTTATACACCGCATCAGGTTCAAACTTATATACTACACTAAAATCTATATTGCATGCTTGTGCTTTAATGTATTCATATCAACCTTTTTATGATGGAAACACAAGAACGATGAAAAGATTTCTTGTAGATTACTTAAAAAGAAATGGCATAAATGTTATTATTGGAAATAATGATATTATTATCCCTGTTTATTATCCGGGAGAAGATAATGGAATATCAAAAGAAAGCATATATAGACTTAAAAAAAGAATAATGAACTAGTCACTATTCTTTGTTTTTTTATAGTTTTCTTCTAATTTATCTTTAGTTTTATTTTCGTATCCATATTCTAATTTTATATCTTCGTATGTTACTTTATTCACTTTATCACCTATTATATTATATGCATAATAGGCATTTTTATTCTAAAGCAAATCTTCTGCAGTTTCTTCATCTTTTAAATCAAATACTAGCATATCTTCTAAAGCTTTATCTATTAAAGTGCTATCTAGTTTCTCTTCTTCGCTTCTAGCATGATCTAAATTAGGATTTATAACAGGATGAGTTGGCACGAATATAGTGCAGCAGTCTTCATATGGAAGTATACTTATTTCATAGCTTCCTATTTCTCTAGCTATATCCATTATTTCAATTTTATCAAAAGCCGCTAATGGTCTTATGATTGGATAAGATGTTACATCGTTTACCACTTTCATACTTGTTAATGTTTGACTAGCCACTTGCCCGATGCTTTCTCCATTTACTATAGCATTAGCTTTAACTCTTTTAGCAAGTTTCTCCCCTATTCTATACATTTGTCTTCTCATAATAGTTATCATGTAATCTTTATCACAATTAGTATAAATAGCTTCTTGAAGTTTAGTGAAGTTAATTACATATAATTTACCAGTATTTCCATAGCTTTTTAATACTTTAGCAAGGTTTATAACTTTTTCTCTAGCTTCAAGTGAAGTATGTGGGATGCTTTCAAAATAGATAAAGTCTAGTTTAACCCCTCTTTTCATAGTTAAGTATCCAGCAACTACACTGTCTATTCCACCGCTAAGCATAAGTAGAGCTTTACCTAAAGTACCAGTAGGATATCCGCCTTTTCCTTTAATTCCATTATTATAGATGTATACTCCTTCGTTTCTTATTTCTATA
>CADBRE010000119.1 GCA_902797005.1 uncultured Erysipelotrichaceae bacterium
CTTCATCAAATTCTTTAGAAAATCTCTCATTTCTTGAAAGTTCTCTTAATTCATAAATTGCTTCATCTATACTAACTAATAATTGTCTATCAAATGCTTTTATAACTAAAACTTCAGTTTTTGGCTTAAAGCATTTGATATTATTATCTAGATATGGCTGATAATATTTATTATGATATTTAATGGCATTACCATTATCGATTTTTCTTGGAGTAAGTACAGCTAGAATATAATTTATTTTTTCTTTAGATGGAGCTTCTTCAAATACAGAAGGGAACTTTGTATAATCCATTGCAAATCTTTTATTAAACTTTGGCATAAATACTTCATTTAAATATTTATTAGCTTCTTCAATAGTCGTTATTCCATTTAATCTAAGCTCATTAACAAGTCTTCCTTGAAAAGTGCCATTATATCTTTCTATAAGACCTTTAGCTTGAGAAACTACAAGCATATACAAATTGTGTTAGTTCATCTTTGTCACTTGTTCTTTTATCTTTATTAAGAGACATATAATTGAATACTGTTCTATTATCAGTTTTAAACTTGCTTAAGATACCATATTTATTTAATATTTGATAAAGTACATGATAATAGCCATTTAATGTTTCTTGCTTATCAAAGCATCCACTTAAAATAGCAAGATGAAGGCAAGTTTTTTTATCTCCAAACCAAAGATGAATAGAACCATCCATTTCAACGATTTTACCAAAGTATTTAGGTTTTTCACCTCTAGGGTGAGAATCTTCTAAAGCAACTTCATGATTAACAATGTTTTCTATTTGTTCGTTAGACATAGCTAAGTTTGTCTTCCTTTCTTGTAATAATTTTTCTTTAGCTATTTTTCTTTTAGTTGCTTTTCTAACTTTAGGAGAAGCAATACCTGCAGTCATTAAAGTTTTATAAATAAAGTAATAAGAAACATGAATATCTTCTTCTTCATCTAAATAATCCTTAAAATGATTGAAATTAAATCCTTGATATTTGTTATTATAAAGTAGTACAATATTTTCGGAGATTGTCTTATCTAAAGCTGTGCTGGGCTTTTTATCACGGTTACCGTGAATAAAACAGATTTACCTTTCTCCTTATATTTAATAATAAGACGATCAATTTGTCTTCTAGATAAATGCAGTTTAACTGCAGCACGATTTTTATTACCATTATGATCTACTAGTTCTTTAATAACATCATATTTTCTTGTTCATTCATTCTTAATTCTACCTTTCTTATTGTAATCACCTCTTGGTGATGTATTATATCATTTGAGACATTTTCCTGATATAACACTTAAGACATTATCATAAAACAATCATAAAAATACGACCAGTGACAAACTTTGGAGTTGCAAAACCTAGATATTCATGTTACAATAATCATAATAAAACAAAATCATGTTACTTAAAATGAGGTGGTAGTAGAATGAAAATAATAAAGTATATAACTATTGTAGCACTTGGTATAGCAGCTTCTTTATATTTTATACATATTTCTTTTTATAGACCAACTAAAGTAAATGCATTAATAGCAAGCATAATTTATAAAGCACCAGCTAATAGTGATTTTAAAGACATCAATTTTTATAAAATGGTTATAAGAGGATATAACAATGCTGTCGGGCCTAATGGTCCTAATGCTGTTCCGTATACAACTAACTTAAGTACTTCACAGCTCGAAAAAATCAAGTCTGTGTGGAACACGTTCTCAGCAGACGAAATATCTGAGCTGGATTTAACTGGAATAGAAAAACTTACAAATCTTGATTACTTATATATTCTTTGCACAACAGAATGCAATATAACAAACGCTGATTTCACTAATAACACAAAATTAACATCTCTGACTTTGGATAGAACTAAACTTTCAGAAATAGACTTATCTAATAATATTCTTTTAGAAGAATTGACTTTGTTTGACAATGATTTGTCAGAAATAGATTTAACAAATAATACAAATCTAAATTATCTTAGAATTGATTATAATGATATTAGCTCTCTGAATTTAGAAAACAATGTCAATATTGAGTCTTTGTTTCTTCCATCTAACCATAACATAAAAGAACTGGATTGTACAAGTCTTACAAATTTAACTGAATTAAATATCGACCTTTCTTATTTTGATAGCGTTGATTTAAGCAAGAATACAAATTTAACTGTACTGAGTGCGAGTGGCAGCACTATACCTGCATTAGATTTATCAAATAATAAAAAATTAAAGCAACTAGATCTTAGAGCTAGCAAGACAAAGGCTTTAAAGTTATTCGTAGATAATTTGAACGCATTGTATTTATCAAACTCCGCTTTAGAATATGATAACGACAATCCACTAGATTTAAGAGGTGCGACTAATCTAAGTTATTTAGATATTCGCGGAGTTGATTTTTATGGAAAGGAATATGATATTTATTACGGTGATGAAATTGACATAAATAATACAGATACGGACATCCCTTTATATCTTCCTTCTCATTTTAGCTCTCCTCAATTTTCCAGCGCCACATATGGATATACTGAAGAAAATGGTGTTGTCGCACCTAAGGCCTTCCCAATTGATTTTCCATATATACAAAGAAACTATTCATTTTCGGATTCTTCGACGACTCGCACATACACGATACGTAATAAAATAAATCTTTTTAATCTACGAATTACATTAGGCAAGAATAATTATATCATTGGAGATGATTATTTGTTGATTGCAAACAAAGATTTTCAAATTGGAGATTTTTATAGTTACGTTAACACGGGTTGTGAGAATTGCCATGATGAGTATGAAAACGGTTACCTATCTATATATAAAGGTGAAAGGTTAATAAAAAGCTTTGAAGTTATAATTGCTAATTATGGTGACAATTTTCTGGAAGAAGCTCGAGTTTTTAGAAACGTGAATAATTCTTTTGATATTCAAAATATTTCATTTACAAATTGCAATCAGAAAAAGTGCTCAGCAAATATGGATGATGACGAAGTTAACATTCTTGTTAATGGTGAAAGTGTTATGTCTTATCCATTGCTTTCTATTAATAGTGAATACGATCTGAATAGTAAATATCTTATATTCATAGATAACGAGGATGGAGGATTCGATTTAGATAAAATTACAGTTACTAACGGCGAAGCCAGTATATCGGATAATACCCTTACGGTGAAGTATAATAACACTACTGTATTTTCTATACCTATAGTTACGATTGGCTCAAGTTATTATAAAGTCACAAAAGATTACATTTATTTAAAAAATAATAAAAATGCTTTAATATCAAGAAGTTGCCCTAAAAACTTAAAATGCAACGCCATTTCTAAAAATAATAAAATTCAAATAATATCTGGAGAAGGAGAAGTATTATATGAATTAGATAAAGTGTCAATAAGCTCGGATACCGAAGATTTAACCAAAGATTACCTATGGGGGACAGATATAACTGCCATAAATGCTGATATATTGTTTGTAAACGACCCTTTAGATTCACAAAAAATCCAGGTTAAATATGGCGGGGATGATGGGGAGATAATCGACGAATTTGATTTATTATCGATTTCAATTAAAGAAGGTAATTCTGTTTATAGTAATGATTCTCTTGTGAGTGTTATAGTAAATGATGAAACCATTGAAGACTTTTTATCATCTGATGTGATTAGCGTTTCCAATTTAAGGTATGGCATTTATAATGAAGAAGAGAATAAAACTGAAGGAGCCTTTGAAGAGGGAGATACTATAAGATTTTTCTACAAAGATGAAATGGTTAAAGAATTAGGAATTGTATTCCCTGTATCTAGTATAAATATTATAGAGGATAACATAAAACTAAGTATTAATAAGAATAATTCTTATAATCTTAATTATGAAATATTCCCTAGTTATGCAAGTAATAAAAATGTAATTTGGTCTAGCCAAGACGAAAACGTAGCAACTGTTTCTAGTAATGGTGTTGTTGATGCAAAAACACTAGGTGAAACCACTATTTTAGTGACAGCTGAAAACGGAAAGATTACTGATAGCGTTACAGTTTCAACTTATTATAATGTAGAAAAGATAGCGCTTGATAAGAGCTCAATATCTTTAGATTTAAAAAACAAAAACAAGTTTAAACTGGAGCCAATATTTTATCCAGAATACTCTGAAAACAAAATGGTTTCATGGACTAGTTCAGATGAGAATGTAGCTACAGTAGATGAGCATGGCATAGTTGAAGCTAAATCTATAGGCAATGCAATTATAACTATTACTAGTGAAGATGGGGGATATAAAGCTAATTGTGAGGTTAATGTTTTAGACACAATTCTTTATGATGTAACTTTTATAGATGGTGATAATACACATGAATATAATTATGAATCAGATATGATAATAGATTTTTCTAACTTTAATAAAGATGGGTATACACTAACTAGTTATAAGTATAAAAACAATATCTATACAATAGATGAAGAGCTTTTAATGCCTGAAGAAAACATAGAAATAGAGCTAATATATGAGAGAAATAAATACCAAATTACATATAATACAAATAATGAAACAAAAACAGTAACTTATGATGAAGCTTATGGAGAATTATTAACTCCGAGTAAAAAAGGTCATACATTTAATGGTTGGTACTTAGAGAATACTTATGACAATTTAATCACAAAAGATAGTATAGTTAATATATATGAAAACCATTTATTGTATGCTAAATTTGATATTAATACTTATAGATTAACTATTAATAAAAATGGTGGAACTTCTTCTCAGCTCACTAGTTTAGATCTTAAATATAATCAACAATTAGTTAATGAAGTACCACTAAAAAAAGGATATGAATTTATCGGTTGGGATGTCGAAGGAAAAGATAGCGCTATTAACGGTAATATTTTTACTATGGGAACAAGTGATAGCACATTAACTGCTCTTTGGAAAATAATAGTACCAAAAATACATAACTATGAAATAAATAATAGTTTTATAAAAGGCATAGGGTTAAAAACTAATGTAGATAGTTTAGATTTAAAACTAGATAGTATTTATGATTTTAAAGTTACTAATAAAGAATCAATTGAAAAGTTAAATGGCTATTTTACAACTGGAGATAAAGTGGAGATCTATTTAGATGACACTCTAGTTATAGATTATACAGTTGTTATAAATGGCGATGTAACAGGAAACGGAAGTTCAACAATTGCCGACGTAGCAAAGGCATATCAATTTTTAAAAAGAAAGATAGATATGGAAGAAAGCTTTAAAGAAGCGGCGGATGTAGCAGGAAGTGACGGAGAAATAAAAATTAACGATATAGCAAAATTATATCAATACACTAAGAAAAAAATAGATAGTTTGGAGGTTTAATATGAAAAAAGTATTAATAGTAGTTGGACTAATTAGTATATTGTTTCCGATAAAAGCAAATGCACTTGTTGGGAACGTAATTGTAACGTGTAAAAATAATAATCTAATGCCAGGTGAAGAAACATCATGCTCAATTATTGGGACTTCTGATAATGAAGTCTCAGCAGTTAGTATGACATTAAATCTAGGCACTAATTTAACTTTAACTCACATAAATACAGATTCTAGTTGGCAAGGAGATGGAGAAAATGGTGTTATAGAGCTTTATACTGAAACTAATAAGAATGGAAAGTTCCCTATTGCTACATTTTCTATAAAAGCAGATAAGATCTCAATGGGAGCATCAACTAATATTTCTGTAACTAATCCATTTTTCACTGATGCGAGTTTTACTGAACACTCTGTTTCAACATCAGCAGAAAATATAAGGATAGCTTCAACAATCAATACTCTTAATGATCTTAAAATAAATGGGGAAACTATTGAGGGATTCACTAAGACAAAAAATGACTATTTAGTAAGTGTTCTTCCTTCAGATAAAGAAATAGTTATAGAAGGTTTGCTAACTGATAATAATTCTTCTATATCTGGTGACTATGGAGTTATAGCCGTTCCTTATGGGATTACAGAACTTTATATAAATATCACTAGTGAATCAGGTGCAGTAAATACATACACAATTACTGTTACAAAAGATGAATGCAGGCAGTTAAATAGCCTAATAGTTAATGACATAAATATTGGTATAAAAGAAGGAATATACGATTATGAAATAACAGTTGAAAACGATGTGTCTAATGTTATGATAACTGGCGAACTCAGAGATACAGTTAATGCTACCTTTGTAAATGGATATGGACCCAGAAATATAGATGATTTGTCTGTTGGAAATAATGAAGTTTTGATAAGAATTATGGATATAAATAACGAAGAAATTACATATAAAATTATAATCAATAGATTAGATAAGAAAAACAATGAAACAATGGGTAACGAAACAGTACCTAACCCTAAAACAGGTCTAGGTAATTACACCCTATTAGGAATTATAATATTGATTATCGGGGTAATAGCATATTTTATAGCGAGTAGAATAAATAATTTTTCAAAAAGTGAATAAGCATTTTTAAAGAAGATCGACACAATAAAATTGGAGGAGTAAGTATGAAGAAAAAGTTATTAACAATTGGATTAATATGTTTGCTGCTACCGATAAATGCAAGAGCACTAGAAGGAAGTATTATAATAAACTGTAATAAAACTACACTTTTTGTTGGAGAAACAGCTTTATGTACTATAAGTGGAAAATCTGGCGAAGAAGTAAGTGCAATTTCAGCATATTTAACTTCTAGCAAAAATATAATTATTGACAATATTACTACTTCATCAATCTGGCAAGGAGATGGCCTTAGTGGTAGTATTGAGCTATATACTGATACAAATAAAAAAGGGACATTTTCAATTGCTTCATTTAGTGTTTCTTCCAATAGTGTCGGAAGTGGGAAAATATATATAAATAATGGAATCTTTTCAGATGCTTATTTTAATAATTTTTCTGTTTTGGCTAATCCTGTAACTGTTACTTTCAAAGAAGTTATAACTACCGAGAAAACCGAAACAAATGTTCGAAACGTTAAACAAAATACAGTTACTAATAAAAATAATATATCAAGCTTAAATGTGAAAAGCAGCGACGCTACTTTAAAAGAACTTAGAATTAATGGTGATAATGTAAATGTAGATAAGGATGAAATAAAATATAATGTATTAAATAGCGTAGAAAAAGTTACAATTGAAGCTGTAGCGAATAATACTTCTTCTACAATAGAAGCTCCAAACGATATAACTTTGAAAGTAGGTGAAAATAGTATCTTAATAAGAGTAACTGCAGAAGACGGTAGTATTAAAGATTACAGTATTGAAATAATTAGAGAAGAACGAGTATTGTCTTCCAATAATAATCTAAATAATCTTTTAATCAAAGGATTTAATATAGATTTTTCTTCAGATAAATCTAATTATGATTTAGGAAATATAAACACTTCAAAATTAGATATTAGTTATGAATCAGAAGATGAAAACGCAAATATAGAAATCATTGGTAATAATAATCTAGGTGAGAAAGATGCTATTGTAATAAGAGTAATAGCAGAGAACGGCAGTATAAAAGATTATATAGTTACTGTTAATAATGTTAATACATCTAATATGAACAGAAAGAATGTAATTCTTTTAATAGTTTTATTTTTCTCACTTATATTTAATCTAGCATATATCTTCAGAACTATTGTAGGGATGAAAAAAACAGTTAAATAAGCAAAATGGTTTTACACAAAACATCATAATTATTTAACAACATACAATAAACATATTTAAAACTTATAATTATTGATTAACTCAATATAGTATAATAACATTGAGCCTGGCCATTAACCAATTTAATGGCTTTTTATATATTCATCACACATAAAAGTAAATGTAGATACGCTAATCAATTAAATAGATACAAAAATTACATAGAAAGTAAATATAATCTTCCAGTAAATATTTAATTATATTCAATGCTTAACGATGAATTTATAAAAATATAGCCTAAAAACTATATCTTTATTTATAATTACTAATTCCATATTTTGCTTCAGTTTTATCATAAAATAAATAGTTATGTAGTGGATTGTAAGTTAAATATATAAATACACCATAACAAATAAGTATAAGTGGAATAGTTAGTTTATTTATAAAACCAAGA
>CADBRE010000120.1 GCA_902797005.1 uncultured Erysipelotrichaceae bacterium
CTTCATCAAATTCTTTAGAAAATCTCTCATTTCTTGAAAGTTCTCTTAATTCATAAATTGCTTCATCTATACTAACTAATAATTGTCCGTCAAATGCTTTAATTACTAATACTTCAGTTTTTGGCTTAAAGCATTTGATATTATTATCTAGATATGGTTGATAGTATTTGTTTTTGTATTTAATTGCATTACCATTATCGATTTTTCTTGGAGTAAGCACAGCTAGAATATAATTTATTTTTTCTTTAGATGGAGCCTTTTCAAATACAGAAGGAAACTTTGTATAATCCATTGCAAATCTTTTATTAAACTTTGGTATAAACACTTTACTTAAGTATTTATTAGCTTCTTCAATAGTTGATATTCCATTTAATCTAAGCTCATTAACAAGTCTTCCTTGAAAAGTACCATTATCTCTTTCTATTAAACCTTTAGCTTGTGAAACCGAAGTAGTTTCTATATCTATTCCTAATTGTTTGCAAGCATATCCAAATTGTGTTAGTACATCTTTGTCGCTTGTTCTTTTATCTTTATTAAGAGACATATAATTGAATACTGTTCTATTATCGGTTTTAAATCTATTTAAGATACCATATTTATTTAATATTTGATAAAGTACATGATAATAGCCATTTAGTGTTTCTTGCTTATCAAAGTATCCACCTAAAATAGTGTTGGTAGCCTTATCTGCAGCCAGGTGAAGGCAAGTCTTTTTGTCACCAAACCAAAGATGAATAGAACCATCCATTTCAACGATTTCACCAAAATATTTAGGCTTTTCACCTCTTGGATGAGAATCTTCTAATGCAACTTCATGACTTACAATAACTTCTATTTGTTCATTAGACATCTTTAGTTTTATTTTCTTTTCTTCTAAAAGTTTTTGTTTAGCTAATCTTCTTTTAGTTGCTTTTCTAACTTTAGGAGAAGTAATACCGGCATTCATTAAAGTGTTATAAATAAACTTATATGAAACATGTATATTTTCTTCCTCATCAAGATAATCTTTAAAATGATTGAAATTAAAGTCTTGATATTTGTTCTTATAAAGTAGTACAATATTCTCGGAGATTGACTTATCTAAAGCTGTGCTGGGCTTTTTGTCACGATTACCGTGAACAAATGCAGATTTGCCATTCTCCTTATATTTAATAATAAGACGATCTATTTGTCTTCTAGATAAATGCAGTTTAACTGCAGCACGATTTTTATTACCATTATGATCTACTAATTCTTTGATAACTTCATATTTTTGTTGTTCATTCATTCTTAATTTTACCTCTTTCATTTTTGTCACCTCATGAGTGACATATTATATCATTTGAGACATTTTCATGGAATAACACTTAAGACATTATCATAGAATAATCATAAAATTTCAAATTAATAAAATTCAAAATCTTTATGTTTAACATTATACGTGTTATAATGTAAATGCAGTAGTGATCGAATTTTTAAAATTCTACTTTAACGAGTCGTTAAGGGACTATTATAATTACGATGATTTAATAGTAATACTCCAAAGGACTAAACTACACGTTGTGTAGGCGCTGCGCTTTGCTTCGCTTAAGTCCATTTCCATATTACTATATCGTTAGTACTGCATATCTAAAGGGAGGTAGCGAAAATGTGGAAATACATAGGAACTAAAGAATGTAATGAGTTTTTGCTATCTCTTAATTTATTTAATTGCAAAGATAGCAAGAAGTATATAAATACACTTTATTCAATTAGCAATAATATAGAAAATAATTATAGAATATATAAAATCAAAAAACAAAATGGAAAACTAAGAACAATATATGAACCTGATGATTTATTAAAACATATCCAAAGACAAATTTTAGAAAATATATTAAACAATAAGTCTATATCTAAATATGCGACTGCATATAAAAAAGGAATGTCACTTAAAGGTAATGCTATTCCTCATACAAATAAAAATACTGTATTAAAATTAGATATAAAGAATTTCTTTGAAAACATTTCGTTTATGCATGTTTATAATTCTTGTTTTCCTATAGAATATTTTCCTAAATCAGTAGGAATGTTACTAACTCATTTGTGCACATATGATGATCATTTGACTCAAGGCTCACCTACATCGGCTTACATCTCAAATATAGTTATGAAAGAATTTGATGAAGAAATAGGCTCTTGGTGTGAAGAAAAGAATATATCCTATACAAGATACTCAGATGACATGACTTTTTCAGGAAACCTTAATCCTCATGAAATAATAGCTAAAGTGAGAAGAGAGTTAACTAGTCTTGGTCTTAAGCTAAATAACAATAAGATTCATGTTATTAAAAGTTCTTCGTCACAAATTATTACTGGAATAGTAGTTAATGAAAAAGTTCAAGTTTCATCTAAATATAGAAAAAGTATAAGACAAGAAAACTATTATATAAAGAAATATGGATTAAAATCACATTTAGAAAAGAAGAACATAAAAGATAAAGAAAAATATTTAAATAGTTTATATGGTAAAATATGTTATGTATTGCAAATTAATAATAGCGATAAAGAATTTATTAAATATAAAAACTATTTAAAACATTTTATATTTTCTAAACATAAATAGTAAAAAGATGCATAAATGATCTTATATTTTTAGCATTTCAAATTTGTACAAATTGGGAATTGTAATTGCAATTTGTGCAAAAAAAAATTTAAAGGAGTAGGCCTATGAGCACAACAATAAAAGATTTAGATTATTATGGAAGAGGAGTAGCTAAGATTAATAATAAAACTGTATTTATTAAAAATGCTCTTTCAGATGAAGAAGTAGAAATAGAATATACTAAAGAAAAGAAAAACTTTGATGAAGCGGTTGCAACTTCGATAGATAAAGAAAATAGTCATAGAAGAAAAGCACCTTGCCCTTATTATGGTGCTTGTGGTGGATGCAATATAATGCATATTGACTATGACTATCAACTAGAGTTTAAAAAAGAAAAAGTTAAAAACATTATTAAAAAACTAGCTGGACTAGATATTAACCTAGACATAGAGCCATCAAATGAGTTTAATTATAGAAACAAAATAACACTTCATAATAATGGCACTTTAGGATATAAAAAAGAAAGCAGCAATGATGTTATTCATATTGATAAGTGTTTAATAGCAAAAGAGTCTATAAACAATTATTTAAAAGAGATAAAAGACTTTGATAAAGAAGAATTAGTAATTAGAACAAATGATAATAATGAAATAATATCAAGCTTAACTGAAGGATATATCATAGAAGAAATAAATGACTTTAATTTTAGAATAGATATTAATTCATTCTTTCAGGTAAATAACTATATATGTTCAAAAGTGTTTAACTTTATAAATGAAAACATAAGTGAAGTACAAAATGCATTAGATTTATACTCTGGAGTAGGAACTCTTTCATTTATAGCAAGTAAGAAAGCTAAAAGAGTTTATAGTATAGAAGTAAATGATTCTTCTTATAAAAATGCTTTAGAAAACATAAAGCTTAATAACATAACTAATGTAGTAGCTATGCATGGAAAAGTAGAAGACAAAATAAAAGAAATAGATGCTAAAATTGATTTAATAATTACAGATCCACCTAGAAGTGGAATGGATGCATTTACTATAGAGACTATACTTAAAATGCTCCCTAAAGAAATAGTTTATATGTCTTGTGAACCATCAACACTTGCAAGAGATTTAAATCTATTAAAAGACAAATATGAAATTAAAAGCATAAAAGCATTTGATATGTTTCCGAATACTTATCACATCGAAAGCCTTTTGGTTTTAGAAAGGAAGAATTAATATGCAAATAATAGAGTATGAGAAACAATATCTTGAAGATGTAAAAGATTTATTAGTTGAATTAGAAGAATATATTTTAAATATAGATAAAGATAATCTAGATCAATTACACTCCGATTATAGAGATAAAATGGCTTTGTTAGATTTAGAAGAAGTAAATACTAATAA
>CADBRE010000121.1 GCA_902797005.1 uncultured Erysipelotrichaceae bacterium
ATCAACATATGAAAAATCAACATTCATAATCGTACTTTCATGTGTACCATTTATATCTTGTATATTATCTCCAGTTTTGCTATTCTTAGGACAAGTTGGACTCATAGAAGTACTTATTTCAGTAGGCTTATTACTACTTACAATTTACTTGCTTATTAAATATGGAATAAGAATATACAAAGTCGGAATACTAAATTATAGTTCAGACAAACTATGGCAAAAAATGCTTAAATCATTAAAAGTAAAAGATTAGCACCGAAAGGTGTTTTTTCTTTAATTTAACACTAGATAAATACTATAACATATGTTAACATATATAATAGTGATGCGCATGAAAGAGTATAAAAAATTAATAGTATTAGCTTTATTATTCATTTTACTTATAATATCTAAAATATTTATAACTACTGAAAACATTGGAAATGTTCTAATCAGTAAATTAAATGAAGATGATACTAAAACTGTAACTGTAGAAATAAACAATAAAAGTAATATATTTAAAACACAATGTTCTTTAGACAATGAAAACTGGATTGAATCTAAAAACTCTAAATGCATTTTTGATTTAAAAGATGGTGTGTATAAAGTCTATATTAAGAATAAAATAAGTACAGATTCAAAAGACTTTATAGTGTCTATAAATGAAATAAAAGCTTTTGAACTAGAAGTAGATAAATACTATTTAGCAATAGATGAAACTTTTCAAATAAAAAGTGTAATAGACTATGTTGGTGCAGTTGACTTAGGAATTAAGTATTCATCGGATGATGAAAGTATTGCTACTGTTGATGAAAAAGGATTAATAACAGGTAAAGGCGTGGGGACAACTACTATTCATGTTATGCCTACCAATTTTGAAGAAAAAACAATGGAAATAACGGTTACAGACCTAATCGAACCATATAGACTTGATTTAAGAAAGCCAGTAATACCATGTGAACATTATACTGAAGAAGAAGCACATTTGCTTGATGATATATTAGCCAGCAGAGTAAAATATAAAGGAGAAGGAACTCGCGCTGCATTAATAGAAGTATTAAGATTTATAACACTTAACTTTAAATATAAAGTGCCTTATTTCTATGAACATGGAAGGTTAGAAACTCATTACGAATCTCAGTTGAAAGTTGATGGTGAAGGAAGATACTATCATAAGGGATTATACTTATCAAAAGATAAATATGATTCAATTGAATATGTTTATGAAGATAAACAAATGTGGGGATGCCCACTTACAAATTATGACACCACTGATGGATGGATATATGGAAAGAAATATCCAAATGGGTTAGACTGCTCAGGATTTGCGACATGGGCTTTATATAATGCAGGTATAGATGTAGGGGATATAGGCGCTGGAATCGGAGAAGAACACGATTTATCAGATGTCGGGGAATATCATCCACTAACCTGGGAATATGCTAACTATGGAGACTATAAAGTAGGTGATTACATATCTTTCTGGGGACACGCTGCATTCATAGCTGGCAAAGATGACACAAACCTTTACATAGCAGAATCTCTAATAACAGGTGTTAGAATGAGAGCACTAAATTATAAAAACAAGAATTCTTCTCTTTATAAAATATTTACATATATAAACAAACTGGATGACGTATTTACTGGAGAAGGCGAGTATACAGATATGTGGTAAATGAGATATTATAATCTCATTTTTTTAAAACCGACATGTTGCAAATACGCATCATATATGGTATTATGTATTTGGTGATAAAATGAATAAAAAAGATATAGAAGAATATGTAATGATTAATAAACTAAATCAAGAATTTCTATTTGATTTTGTTACTTTAAGACACAAACTTGGTTTATCACAAGAAGAAATGGCACAAAAATCTAATGTTCTCAGAGATAAAATAACTAAAATTGAAACTGGGAGATATTCTCCTACAATAACTAGTTTATTTAAAATTTTAGGTGCATTTGGGTACACTCTGAAAATTGAAAAAATAAAGAAATAATTAGATAAGGAGGTTTTGGATAATGACTATGGATATAACTAAAAATGATTTAGGTATAGAATATAAAGCAACTGAGAATATTGTTGATGATGCATGTCTAATAATAGATTCAGCACAAGAGTATGCATATAGATCAATTAATACAGCACTTGTATTAAGAAATTGGCTTTTAGGCAAAAGAATATCTGAAGAAGTGTTAAGAGGTAAAGAAAGAGCAGATTATGGAGAAAAGATAATTAAAGATTTATCTAAAGAATTAACTACAAAATACGGAAAAGGTTTTGATAAGACAGCTTTATATAGATATATGGATTTCTTCAGTACATTTCCTCAAATTGTCGCTTCACTGTGGCAACAATCTAAAAGGATTCTTTCTTGGAGCCATTATAAGATACTTATAGGTGTCCATGATGACAAAGCAAGAGTATGGTATGAAAATGAAGCTTTAAATGAAATGTGGAGTGTAAGAACTCTAGAAAGAAATGTTTACTCACAATACTATTTCAGACTTCTTAATTCACAAGGAACTGAGCTAAATAATTATAAGGGTAAGCACGCCGCAAAAGAAAAGAATAATAAATTAGAGTTTATTAAGAATCCTATGACACTTGAATTTTTAAATATACCATCACAAAGTTCATACCATGAAACTGATATAGAATCATTTATAATTGATAATTTGCAGAAATTCTTAATTGAACTAGGAAAGGGCTATGCGTTTGTTGCAAGACAGCAGCATATACAAACTGAAAAAGAAGATTACTACATAGATTTAGTCTTTTATAATTATATTCTTAAATGCTTTGTTTTAGTAGATTTAAAAACTAAAAAGATCACTCATCAAGATGTAGGACAAATGGATATGTATGTCAGAATGTATGATGAGCTCAAGAGACTGCCTGAAGATAATCCTACAATAGGCATTGTATTATGTTCTGAGACTGATGAAGATATAGCTAGATATTCAGTTTTAAGCGATAACAAGCAATTATATGCAAGTAAATATATAGCTTATATGCCTACAAATGAAGAATTAAAAAGAGAAATTGAAGTACAAAAATCTATATATCAAATGAATAAAAGAAAATAGATAATGTTTTTTGATTTAGTCATAAAACATAGTAAAAACTACTGTTTTTTTTTTAAAACTGTGATATTATTAAGTTATGAAAAGTAGTAAAGGTATAAAAAGTTTTATATTTGTTATCCTAATTAGTTTAGGAATTTATTTAATTGACTATTATCATGAAGAGATAGTATCTTTTTTAAATGGTAATGTAAGCTATTCATATACTTTAAATGATATACCTGAATATAACGGAAAAGACTATGTAATAATAAATAACAACATTCCAAATTTTGATGATGAATACAAAACTGAAGTTTCTTTTGAAATGTATAGCGAGCTTGATTATTTAGGAAGATGCGGTGAAGCTTTTGCTAATGTAAGCTTGGATACGATGCCCGATGGACCAAGAGGTATCATTGGAAGTGTAAAACCAACTGGATGGCAAACCATTAAATATGATAATGTAGACGGTAAATACTTATATAATAGATGCCATTTAATTGGGTATCAACTAACTGCAGAAAACGCAAATAAAAAGAACCTAATCACTTGCACTAGACAAATGAATATAGGTACTATGCTTGAATATGAAAACAAAGTAGCAAATTATATAAAAGAAACAGGTAATCATGTTCTTTATAGAGTAACACCAATATTTGAAGGAAATAATCTGCTAGCAAAAGGTGTACAAATGGAAGGTTATTCAGTTGAAGATAAAGGCAAAGGAATTGAGTACAATATCTTCATATATAATGTTCAAAACGGAATAGATATTGACTATAAAACTGGCGAAAGTAAACTAAAATAAAGGCAATTGACAAAAAGTTAAGCCAAAGTGACAAAGTTCCACCCAAAGTTGGTGGATTTTTTAGGTGTAAAAATGTTATTATGTAAGCCATGAAGAGAAAAAAACTATAAAAGATTAATTCTCTTATAGATACTTTTTCTCTGATTTGCCACAAAGCCAGTCTAATGAAATATTATACTTCTTACAAATTTGGTAAGCGAAAGAAGTAAGTATTAGTGTTTTTCCTGATTCATAAGCACTGATGGTGGAATGGGTGGTATTAAGAAATGATGCCAGCTCTACCTGGGTCATTTTCTTTTCAAGCCTAAAGTTTCTTAAATTATTTCCTACTTTTTTGCTATTTAAATCACATAACTTAACCGCGTTTTGATCATTAGAAAGCCCAGACAAATAGTCTAAACTAACATTATAATAATTACTTAACTTATTCAATTTATTAAGCGGTATTACTTCTTTACTTCTCTCCCAGTTAGAAATATTTACTTGCTTAACACTTAAAACATTCGCAATATCTATTTGTTTTAAATCATGGTCTTCTCTAATAGACTGAAGTCTTTCAAAATTCATATGCTTACTCCTCAAAACTATTTTCCCATTAAAAAAATAAATACAAATTATATATAGGAAAATACGACATATTGTGATATAATTACTCACAGTAGGATACATTACTATTCTTGACATTTTTTAAAATGTTATAAGCATTAGATGTATTTAAGAAAAAAGGAGTGATGTGAATTAGTAGGATTTAAAGAACATTTGTGAATAAAAAAAGAAGAAAGGAATTAAAAAATGGAAACAGAATACTTAAATGAAGAAAGATATCAAGACACTAACAAAAAAGTTAAAAAAGTAGGAATTATTCTTTTAGTAATAGGTTTATTAGTTATAGTTGTAGGAATGTTTATGCTTTTTAACGGATTTGGAAGTTTTGGTAAAACAGCTATTAACTCAGTTGGGAATGGTACATTAAACAATAATACAGTACAAGAAGCAGCATCCCAAGGATTTGCAAGTGTCGGAAAGTTTGCATTAGGAGCATTTATTAATGTGATTGGATTCGGTTTAGCTGCTGCAGGAGGCACGCTACTAATAACGGCTCACAAAAGAGAAATAATGGCATATCAAGCACAACAAGTTATGCCTCTAGCAAAAGAAGGAATTGAAAAAGCTACACCAACTATTGCTAATGCAGCTGAATCAATTGCTCAAAGCATAAGCAGAGGAATCGAGCAAGGTAAAAACGGAGATCAATAGAAATAAATAAGTGAAAGGAAGTAAAAATGGAAAAGAAAAACATAGGAATAATATTTACTATTCTATTTG
>CADBRE010000122.1 GCA_902797005.1 uncultured Erysipelotrichaceae bacterium
AGTAAGACCACTACCTCCCATAGCTAGTTCATCTAAAACTGTTTTTCCCATAAGAACAGCACCAGCTTCTTTAAGCTTTTTATAAACTGTACTGTCAAAAACAGGAACATAATCTTTTAATATATTTGATGAACCTGTAGTAAGTATTCCTTTAGTAGAAAAGTTATCTTTAAGTGCATAAGGTATTCCACTAAGTACACTATCACTTTCTTCTTTGTTATAATTTTCTACTATAGTTACAAAAGCATTAACAGTACTTTGACTTTCTTTAGCCATTTTAACTGATTCGTTAAATGCATCCTCACTTGTTAACTTTCCTTCATCCATTAACTTTCTAAGTTCTAAAATACTCTTATCCTTCACTTAAGCCACCACCTTTGGAACAGAAACACATCCGTTCTTTACATCTTTACAATTAGAAAATGCTTCTTCTTTATCAAGTGACATAGTTACTTCATCACTTCTTAAATAAGCATTATCTAAAGAAAAAGGATAGTTCATAGGTTCATAATCCTTTATGCCTTCTATTTTATCTATCTTATCTACTTGTTTTAATAATATTTCAAATTCTTTAGCTAGAGTTTCATATTCTTCTTCGTTATTCATATAAAACTCTAGTCTTTTACTATATTTTTTTAAATCATCTATTGCTATCATATACTTTCCTCCAAAATCATTATACAGCAAATCACTAAAAAACTAAAGAAAAACTGACTTGTAATCAGTTTTCTTATAATGCATTTTTATTTAGGTATTTAAACCATAATTAGTTTTTCAATGTTCCAATAGAAACAACATAAACGCCATCTTCTCTTCTATAAGAATAATTAGCTCCGGTTAATACAACTAAAAATGCTGGTTCACCGCATTTATTAATATCCACACGTTCTTTAAATTTCAAAAGGTTATTAGCAGCTTCATCTATATAACCAGCACCAAGTTTAATCTCTATTGCTCCCCATTTTCCACTGCTTGTTCTAAGTATTGCATCCACTTCAAAATCTTTTTCATCGCGATAAAATGTAATATCTCCACCATAGCTTTGTGTATATATTTTTAAGTCTCTGATGCACAGTGATTCGAATAGAAAACCGAAAGTATTCAAATCTTGAATTAAATCGTTAGGTTTCATTTCTAGTATTGCTGTTGCGATTGATGGATCTACAAAGTATTTCTTTGGTTTTGTTCTAAGAGCATATCTGCTTCTAAAATTCAAATTTGTAGCATTAACATCTTCAATTACAAATAATTTTTCTAATGTAGTTAAGTAATCAGTAACAGTAGGTCTAGAAATATCACCATCAAAATTATTTTTAACATCTCCTTCTATAGTTGAATTAGCAACTGGAGAGGAAATATTTCTTGCTAGACTTCTTAAAACATTAAGCATTTTTTCTGGATTTCTTTCCACATTATCTAGTTTTTTTACTTCTTCATGCACTAATGATTTAACATATTCCTTAGCAAATCTATATTTTGCATCACTTTTAACTTCTATAGATGCAGGCCATCCACCCCTAACTATAACACTAGCTAAATCTTCTAATGACAATTTTGATACTCCTGAAATATCTTTACCTGCTATAATATCTGAAAATGATACTTCTCCTGTAGATTCTCCTGACTCATATAAGCTCATTGGTCTCATTAAAACTCTTGATATTCTACCTGTTCCGGTATGCATTGTTTCTCCTTCACTTGGTCTTGCAGATCCAGTAAGTATATACTGTCCTTTTTCACCAGAATGGTCAACATCTGTTCTAATTGAATCCCACACAACCGGATACATTTGCCATTCATCAAACATTCTAGGCTTATCACCATTTAGAAATAATGATGGTTTTGTGTTTTTTATTTCTTCATATTCTTGCTTCCTATCAGGATTTTGAAACTCAATTATACTTTTTGCATGATGTAATCCAGTAGTAGATTTTCCACACCATTTGCATCCTTCTATAAGTACTGCCCCCATTATTTCCATAAGTTCATCTATCTCTTTATCAACTACTCTTGGCAAATAATTCATAACATTTCACTCCTTTTACGAAACAATTATATCATAACTTTACAAAAAAAGCAATTTCTATTTTACATTTTGAGAAAAAATTATTTTACATTTTGAGAAAGAATTGCTTCCATAAATAAAGAAAAACTGGACCATAACCAGTTAATCTTTCATTAACAATACATTCTTATTGCTTAAATCTAAAGTCTCTATTACTTCATTAACATCTTTTAAAGTAATGCTACTAACAAGCTCATCTATATTGTAATAAAGCTTCTTATATTGGAATAAATCAGACGTAATCATGTCTTCCACATTAACTATATCTTCAAAAGAAAGCACAAAGCTTCTAATAAA
>CADBRE010000123.1 GCA_902797005.1 uncultured Erysipelotrichaceae bacterium
AAGTCTTTGTTTTTGTCATATTATCAATCCTTCCTTTCTTTTTAAGACAACAAAAAGACACATACAAAACTAGTATGTGTTTATATTAAGGTACACTAAAACTTCTAGGGAACTATTTAATTTGTGCCCCCTCGCTAGTGCATTAAAAACTACAGGTGCGAAGTTTAGTGTTTTTTTCATTTTTGTGTCTCCTCTGTTTTGTGACAATTTGTAAATTTAGTTTTTATTTAATACAACTTTTGTATCAAACAAAGTCAATTTTCATCTACTTTCTTGACTATCTTAATAATACCATTTTCTATTTCTCTTTTCAAGTGTGTTTTAAAAAAATAAGTGATTTCTCACTTATTCTTTAATAGCTTTTAATTCATCATAATACATAGTTTGTGCTACTGTTTGATAAGGCACTACATATATAGCGGCTATACCAAATGTAAGACCAACTAGCATATCCCACAATATAAAGCTTAAATGAAATACTACTAAATCCCATTTATATCCTTTAGTTAGTCTTTTACTTTCATTTATGATTTCCATAGTATCTGTTTTAGTTTCATCAACAAATATATACATAGACATTGAATAACTTAAAGCAGCTATAATACCAGGAATTATAAATAGTAATGACCATAAGAATGTAAATAATCCTATAACTATTTCAAGTAATACTAAATTTAATATTCTTTTATCATAATAAGCAAATAAATCATGAATATCAAATTCCTTACCTCTAGTAAAGTTAAGATAGTAAAGTATTAATCCTACAGTCATTGGTAATGCAGCTATTTCAACTATAAGAGATAAAATACTTGCAGCATTACTCTCTTCTCCAAATAATCCTAAAAACATACCAGCTACAAAACTAACAAGTCCTATAACTAATAATGGTTTCCATAGATTCCATAAATTACCACTTATTTTTTCTCTAGCAGCTTTCTTTAATGCAGCTCTATTGATTACACCATTTTGACTATACATATTTTTTTACCTCCTTCTATAATAATTTATTCCCATTAGCATCATCTATAGAACCAGTAAGTATTTGAACAAACTCCACTAGTGCCCATACACCTGCTATTAATGGCCCAATAATAATTATCCACCCAACTAAAGTAAGTAATAGTTGAGTAACTCCCTTAGAAGTATGGCCTAAATAGAAATTATGTATTCCAAGGCCTCCTAAGAAGAATGCTAGAAGTGCAGCAACAACTTTGCTTTTTCTTCCTTCAGGGATATCAGTTTGTAGATTAAGATTAACACCTTTGTTATTAATCATCTTTCCACATTTTAAGCAAACATCTGCCCCTTCAGCTAATTTTTCACCACAATTCGGACAATAATTCATTTATTTTCCCTCCTTTTTATTGGAATAAACTAAAATATCTTCAATTCTACAATCAAGCACATAGCAAAATCTTGCAATAACATCTAAATCTACTCTAGTAACTTTATTATTATAATATCTATTAACTAAATCATAACTTAACGCAATCATATTGCTTAGCTTACTTCTACTAATTTTTTTCTTATCTATAATGTTCTTTAAATTAATATCTATTACACCATAGTCTTTTAAAGTATAAACACTGTTATTCATAATCCACCTCCTATAATCAGTGAACTAACTAATCTAATTATAGATTTTATTTATAAACATTTTTAGTCCACAATAATAATTAATTATTATATTATTATGATTTAGTTTTATTGATTTAATACAAGTTTTATTATAAAATATAGATGAAAGGAGTATATTATGAATGAAAAAACTATATTAAATGGTAAGCTATCAAAATCCATCTTCATTATCAGGCAAATACTAAACTTACTTCTACTTATGCTATTCATAGAATTAGGAATATATACATTTATTTTTATCATTTGGCTCATAAAAGATTTAATTACATACTTTAATACATCATTAATAATAACCACAAAAAGAATAAAGGGTAAGACAGGATTGTTTAATGTTAGAGAATTAAATAGTCCATTAAACAAAATCACTGGAATAGAAGTTAAACAAAGTTTTACAGAAAGACTATTAAAATGTGGTAATATAATAATTGTTACAGCTTCAACAAAATTTGAATACAAATACATTGATAAACCATTTGAGTTTAAAGAAACTTTATATAAACAAATTGAAAAATACGAAGATTCAAGAATGGAAGAACAAGCAAAAAAAATAAATTACTTTAAAAACATACAAGATAATTAAATTATCTTGTATGTTTTCTTATATGCTATCTTATATGTTTTATAAAGAAAAAAGATAGAAATGAATCTATCTTAAACATTAAATCTAAAATAGCAAATATCTCCATCTTGCATTAAATATTCTTTACCTTCTAGTCTCATCTTTCCAGCTTCTTTAACTTTTAATTCACTACCTAAACTAGCTAAGTCTTCATAACTCATAACTTCAGCTCTAATAAATCCTCTTTGGAAATCACTATGTATAATTCCAGCACATTCAGGAGCTTTCATCCCATTTCTAAAAGTCCAAGCTCT
>CADBRE010000124.1 GCA_902797005.1 uncultured Erysipelotrichaceae bacterium
AAAAAAAAGTATGATATCATTAAATCAAGATAGTAGAAGAAATGTCTTTACTATTCAAATAAATCTTATGTTAGGAGGTATTATTTATGGGATTTATTAAAGCATTTAGTGGCGCAGTCAGCGGCGCTTTCGCAGATCAATGGAAAGACTTTTTAATGCCTAAGTCTGGAGTTGCAGCATCTGCAGGATTATTTAAAGCAGTACCAAATGGTACTAATAACGGAAGGGGGGAAAATTATAAGGGCAATGATAACATTATTACAAATGGTAGTAAGATAGTTGTACCAGAAGGAACTGCATTAATAACAGTTCAAGACGGAAAAATTACTGGTGTTGTTACTGAACCTGGAGGATTCATTTTTAGTAGTGATGATGCTAATTCACAATCAGTTTTTGCTGGCAATATACCATTTGGATCAATGTGGGATAAAATGACATTTGGTGGCCAACCAGGTAGTCAACAATTAGCATTTTATGTTAATTTGAAAGAGATTCCAGGATTAAAAATTGGAACTCAATCACCAGTGCCATATGATGATGCATTCTTAGAAACACAGGTTTCTGTTGTTGCAAGAGGGTCATACTCATTAAAAATTGTTGATCCTGTTTCATTTGTTCAAAATTATGTTCCTGTTAAATATTTACAACCGGAATCTTTAGATTTTGACTTTGCAGATATGGATAACGAGGCCGGAGAACAATTATTTACAGAGGTAGTATCATGTCTTGGAGGAGCATTCACAGCTTATTCAAATGACGCAGAACATGGTGGAAGACTATCTGGAATAATGCAACATCAAGATGATTTCGCCTTGACATTAAGTGGTGAAGTTGAAAATCATTATCAATGGAAAAGTACTAGAGGGTTAGAAATCGTAAGAGTTGCTATTAATGTTGAATATGATGAAAAAACTCAAGCATTACTTGACACTGTTAGAGAAGACGATGTTGAAATCAGAAGAGCAAAGCGTATGGGCGCTGCTTATTCAAACAATATGCCTGGAATGATGGCTGCTGCTAGTGGACAAGCCATGCAAAGTGCTGCATCTAATGAAAATGGTGCGATGATGGGATTTATGGGAATGAATATGGCCCAGAATCAAGGATCTAACATGCTTAACACTGTAAATCAAATGAATACTCAACCAGCTTCAGTTCAAACTACAGAATCAAATGTAAACGTTGCTAGTGAGTCAACAGTTGCTAGTGAAGACCCAATGGCAAAACTAGCTAATGCCAAAAAGATGCTTGATGCTGGATTAATAACTGAAGAAGACTACAATAGTTTAAAATCACAATTGTTAGGACTATAGAGCTATGGATGAAGAGTTAAAAGCCAATAGCTCTCTTTCTGATGTAAATGAAACTGTAGATAATGTTCAAAACTCTGTAAAAATTGTTCAAACTGATACAGATGCAAAAGATGGGCAAAATAAATGCCCTAAATGTGGGGCAACTGATATTTCACTTAGCGCGAAAAGTGGAAACCTAAGATGCAACTATTGCCGTTTTGAGTTTCCAGCACAGAAAGTTGAAGGATTAGAAACTGATATAAGTAATTTAACTGGTGAAGTTATTGCATCTGGTTCATCTGATATTAGTGAAGATGCAAACAACATTATTACATTAAAGTGTTCTAGTTGTGGAGCAGAGGTGGTTATAGATACTGCCAATGCTCCTCAAGCTAGATGCCACTGGTGTCGAAATACTTTATCAATTAATCAGCAGATTCCTAATGGGTCAATTCCAGATACTGTTTTGCCTTTCAAATTATCAAAAGAAGAAGCACAATCTGAGATTGAAAAATTTGTGGGAAAAAGAAAGTTCTTTGCACACCCTAAGTTTAAAGAAGAATTTACTACTAATAATATAATGGGAGTTTACTTTCCATATATGTTAGTAGACATTAATGCACATGCATATTTAAATGGAGAAGGTGAACATGAAAAAAGAAGATATACCAGAGGAGAAGGAAATAACAGAAGAACATATTATGATGCTGATGTTTATGAAGTAACAAGAGACTTTGATATAAGCATTAAAGGTTTATCTATTGAATCAAGCGCAGATAGGCTTAATACTACATCTAAAGATAAAACAAATAATATAATAAACTCTATAATGCCGTTTGATACAGAAAACTTAGTTAAGTTTAATGCAAATTACATTAATGGATTTACATCTGAAAAAAGAGATACTAATATTGAAGAACTAAAACCTTTAGTAAAAACTAAAGCAGAAGATATTGCGAGATTTGCTGCAAATGATTCATTAAACAATTATGATAGAGGAGTTCATTGGTCTGACGAAAGGTTAGACGTAAAAGGACAACAATGGCAATCATCATATTTGCCAGTCTGGCTATATAGCTATCAAGAAGAAAATAAAGGTAAGAAACTGCTTCATTATGTAGCAGTAAATGCAAGAACAAAAGAAACTATGGGTAGTGTTCCTATTCATATTCCTAAACTTATTGGAATTTCAATTATAGTTGAAATTATTGCAATAATATTAATGCTATTTACAGATTGGGATTATGATTGGATATTCTTATCAGCAGGATTCATATATTATTTTGCTATTTATTCTAGATATAGAAATCAAAGTGCTAGACACATGCACGAAGTTGAAACAAAAAAACAAATAAATAATTTAATACAAAATGATGTTTATAAGGGGACCAGAACAGGTCTTACCAATTCAAAAATGTCAAATGCCAATAACGATAAAGTAAATGGCTTAAACAGATAGGAGTAAAAAATGGAAATAATTAATAATTTAAAAAATAAAAGAATTTTGGGATTGATAGGCATAATAAGTCTATTACTAGGTGTTATGACACCATATATAATTATAACAGTATTTGGAATTTCACAGTCCCTATCTCTATGGAGTTACTGGGAAGGAAAAGTAATATTTTTATTAACAATAGCTAATGTTTTATTTATATTTAAAGATTATGTGGAAAAATATGTTTCTCAAGCATTTAATTCAAATATAGGATCAAAAATAAAAAATGCGAGTCCTAAAATGTCACTAATACCAACAATATTAGTTGTAGTATTCATTATTTATGTAAATACTACAATCAGCACTGATTCAGCATTCTTCAAACATGGAATTGGATTTTGGTTACTATGGTTAGGCATAGTTGCACTTGTATTACATGCAATTATATATAAAGGTAATGGCGAAACTGAGAATGTTATTATGGCATCAAATACACCTAACCAAAACTATAATTATTTACAAAATCAAGAATTTAATAACAATAATATTCAATCACAACAAACAAATCAAAGCATTAGCAATAATAATATGGGCCAATACACTAATGAAGTTAATCAAAATTCATTTGTTAATACTCAAGCAGTTGTAAATGCAAATCCAATTGCTAATAATACTACACCGAGCTTTAAATATTGCACAGCATGTGGTACTCAGCTAAATCAAACTGATACTGTATGCAGTAATTGTGGTAAGCAAATAATGTAAAATCAATTAAAGGAGGATAAGATGTCTAAAGTAAAAAAAACAATATTAATAATAATTGTGTTAATTGCACTAGGTTTATCAGGAATGATATTCTCATTTTTATTAACGGATGAAGAACGTGGTGTTAAAAAGATGATTGAAGCGGATTCAACTTTTGAACGCACTGAACAAGGGTATGCCCTTAAGGATGCGCAGGGGAATGTACTAATTGATAATTTAGCTTCTCCGGGATTCTTTTGTAACGGTTTCGCAAAAGTTAGAAACAACAACGGCGAACACGGAATCATAAACAGTAAAGGAGAAATGTTAGTAGAATTTGGAAAGTATAAATATATTTTTCAATATTCAAACTGGGGTGGCGTACATTATTGTTTCTATGATGCAACCATAGAAAATCCATATCAAAGCGTAATTCTAAAGTATAATGGAGAAATACTATACAAAGATGACGAAGATATATTTTTAGATAATGTAAAATTAAAGACATATTATGACAACAGGTTTGCAGTTTTAGAAACTAAAGATAGTTTTAGACTAATTGATTTTACTGGGGAAACATTTGAAACATTTAAAAAGTCAAGTGAAGATTCATCAATAACTATAGATAGAGAAGAAGCTAAAGATTATATATCTGTAACCTTTGAAGATACAACCATTATTTATAGCTTAAAAACTTTTAAACCGTACTTTGGACCTATAAAAGGCACTTACAAGATAGAAGGGTTTAATACTACACGAGAGACTGAAATATTATTTGGTATTGAAGGTAAAGAGAAAACTCATGAATATATGATAGTGGGCGATCAAGAAGACTCTGGATCTGTTTATTATCTTTATGATGGAAAAGTAAGATTTGAAAAAGATAATTGTAAACTGCCATTGCTAAGAAATAGAGTATTAAGTTGCACTACTAATTCAAATCGAGTTTATTATGATGAGTATGGAAAAATGGTAGATGGTGATAATTCATGAAAAAGTTTTTAGAATACTTGTGTAGTATGCCAGTAATATTACTTGTTTTATACTTTATTCCGTTTTTAGGAATATGCTTAATACTATTTAGATATTATATCTATAAAGAAGATAAGTTTTTTAAAGCTCCAGTAACACTTATTATAGTAAGCCTATTATTGCTTATTCCAAAACTATTAGAATTAATTATAAATTTATCTGGTTTTGGAATTAAAAACGTACCTTATTTAGAGAAAGTGATTTCTTCAGATATTTACACTAAATTAGTTTCATATAGTAAGACATTAATAATAATTGGAGTAATAACATTAATTGTTTCATATTTACTAAGGGAATTAATAAAAAAAATGACATCAAAAGTATCTAATGGATTTAATAATTATGTAAAAAAGCAACAAGAACAAGAATACAAGATTGCTAAAGAAAACGACTTAATAATGCAAGAAAAAAGAGAGAAAGCAAAAAACACACATGCTGTTATCTGCCCGAATTGCGGACATACAAATTTATTAACTGAAGAATATGGAAGATGTAAGTATTGTAGGAGTAATATCGGGTGACTTTAGAGAAAGAAGCTTGATAGGAAAGCGATAAAAAGAGGTGAGAAAATGCATTGCGCTAATTGTGGTGCTAAACAGAATGGAGATGAAACTTATTGTGCAAATTGTGGTTCAATGGTTCAAAAAATAAGCAACAATATAAACCCCAATCAAATAAGCAAAAGTGGAGTTCCTGAAATTCTTAAAAAAATAGGAAATTTATTATCTCATATTTACGATAAAATAAGAATTATTGCTGGCAAATATAAAAAACGTATTTTGATTATTTTAGCTATTTTAACCGTTATATTTATGGTAATGCTTTCATACAACAAATTTATAGGATTTGAAAAGCTAAGTTGGGATGAAACATATTTATATAATAATACGAAATATTTAACTCAATCCACAATAAAACTAGGTGTTAATTTTACTAATGAGCAGAAAATAAATGATATTAAATATGAAACAACTTGTGGTGAATTAATAACTGATGGATTAGAATTAACATGGAATTTATCTGATGCCACTGGAAAATGTGAAATAAGAGCTTCGTACAAATTTAAAACTATTTCAAAGACACTGTACGTAATGGCTTTTGACTTAGAAAACCGTGATTTTGCTTTGGAATATAGTATTAATGAAGACTCAGAAGAAGACTTAGATTTTGATGGCTTAACAAATAAGCAAGAAAAAGAATACAAAACAAATCCTCAAGTTGCTGATACAGATTTAGATGGATTAGATGATAATTATGAAATATTTACAAGTAAAACTGATCCAAATAAAAAAGATTCAGATGATGATGGTTTGAGTGATTATGATGAGATTAAACAAGGATTAGACCCATTGAAAAAGGATTCAAAAGGTGATGGAATTAGTGATGGTGAAAGAGAATTAACATATAATTATGACTCTGACAAATTAAAAATTTCTATTACTGGAAATGGCAACATATCAAGTACAATAGCGCAGATTAATTCAAACACAAAAATTAGTAGTAAACTAGGAATTATAGATAATCTTTATACATTATATACAGATGGCACAATAAAAGAAGCAACATTAACAATTACATATACTGATGAAGAATTAGCAGAATTCGAAATAAATGAAGAGGATTTATCAATTTATTATTATAATGACAAAGAACAAAAATATGAAAAGATAGAAAGTACAATAGACAAAGAGAGCAAGACTGTTAGTGCGAAGCTAAATCACTTTTCAAATTATGTGCTAGGGGATTCTTCAAAAGTAAAAGAAACAAATACTAATCAATTACTATTCATACTAGACAATTCATGGAGTATGTATAATAACGAACAGTATAAAAAAATTACAGGTAAAGATTATTATGGAGGATTATTTGGAACGCTGGAATTGGCTGGATATGACTCAGAAGGCTTAAGGTTTACTTTAACAAGCAATCTAATATCAAAACTATCTTCTAAAAATTTTCAAATTGGCTTATCTGAATTTAGAAGTGACTATGCCAATGCAGCACCAATTGGAAGTGACAGCGAAACATTAGAGAAACAATTAGCCAAAATGAATGGGAACTTTATTACAAGCATCGCTGGAACTGATATAGAATATGCACTAAAAGAAGGCATAAAAGAGTTTTCGAAAGAGAGTGACAATAAGTATATAATTATTCTTACAGATGGAGAAGATAGTAGCTTAAGTAGTTATACAAAGTCTATTATAGAAAAAGCCATTTCAAAAGATGTCAAAATTTGCTCCATTGGATTTGGCGGCGGGACCAATAATGTTGAGCTATCAAAGATTTCTAATGGAACAGGGTGTAAGTTTTATTCATCAAGTAATGCAATGGGATTAGTAGAATTGTTTAATAATTTAGAAACTGAATTAAATGACAATTTGGTAGATGTTACATCAGATAATAAACCGGATGGGATACTTTTAGCAGACAGCGGATTTGTTGTTAATCGAGATGGGTTTTCGTTTGGCAATTATGGGTCTAATTTAACTAATGGCCATTGCTATGGAATGGCTACGGTTGCAGAATTATATTATAAAAAACTTCTTCCATTAAAGATGGAGTCAAAAACAGTTAACAATCTAAAATCTTATGCTTATAATCTTGAGAATACATATTTTAAAAACTATTCAAATTTATATGATTATAAATTAAAAACAAATGTATTAAAGTATACTTTTGGCTATGAGATATTTGATGAAGAACAACCTGCAGATCTTCAATATTTAAATGGAGAAACATTAGGAATAAATGAGATATATAAAAAAGAAATGCAAAACTCAGGTTTTTATGATTTTTATAAAGAGAAGTCTAAGCTGGATAGTAAAGCTCAACTTAAAAAAAGAGGCTTTACGTACTCCGATGTAGAAAACTATATCATTAATGAAGACCACATGCAAAAAAGCTCAATAATAGAAAACTCAGATCTACAATTATTAAATGCAATTTATGCAGCGTTCATAAGGCAAAAAAAAGTCGCGCACTATGCTTCATCTTCAAACTTTATAATGTGGTTAAGAAATGTGATAGGAACTGAGCAAACTGATTATGTTGGTGCAACAGGATTTATAAATATTCTAAAAGAAAGATTAAATGATAAAGATGCACCCGTTATATCATCAAGTTACAGTGGAGGATTACACGCGATAAATGCAATTAGTTTGGCGCAAGATATAGAAAATCCAAATGTATATTATATTGGCGTTTATGACAACAATTACCCGGGAGAAAAAAGATATGTAGATGTGGAATGTAATAAAAACACTTGTGTAACTAAAGCTAACAGTTATTACACAGCTTCCGGCGAGCCAATAAGAATAACACCTTCGTTAGAATATGATTTAGAATACTTTAATGAATAAAAAATCAGAAATCCAAATATGAATTAAGCAAAAACAAGATTTAAAAAGTCTTGTTTTTTCTTGCATTTATACAAATAAGTAGTATAATTGAAAACGAAAATCATTTTCAAATTGAAGGGAATGGGTTTATGACTTACAACACTAAACAAAAGGACATTATTTTAGAAGTTATTCAAAAGCAAAGAAAAGAATTCGCTATAAAAGATATTTATCATGAGTTAAATGGTAAAGTGGGATTAACTACTATATATAGATTAGTAGATAAACTAGAAAAGGAAGGACATTTAAAGAAGATTAATCATCAAGATGATACTTTCTATTACCAATACTTAGAAGAATGTAATGAAGAAAATCACTTTTATTTAAAGTGCGATAAATGTGGAAATCTCATACATATAGACTGTGATTGCATAAATGATCTTTATGAACATATCAGTTATGAACATAATTTTAAATTAAATAAAGAAAACATAATCATTAATGGATTATGTAGTAAATGCACTAAAGGAGGAAAACAAAAATGATAGATGTAATATTAGATGCACTTTTAGATACTGTAAAGATTTTACCTTATTTACTTGTAACATTTATAGTCTTAGAGTTTTTAGAACATAAACTAGAAGGTAAAAATCAAAAAATATTAGAAAAGAATAAAAAAGTTGGCCCATTAGTAGGCGGGCTACTAGGTGCTTTACCTCAGTGTGGTTTCTCAGCAGTTGCTTCAAGTTTATATTCAAGCAGAGTAATCACAATGGGGACAATAATTGCAGTTTTCTTATCAACGAGTGATGAAATGCTACCAATCATGATAAGTGAACAAGCTTCCATAACTGTATTACTAAGAATAATTGGCTTTAAAGTTCTAGTAGGTATAATAATAGGTTTTATAGTAGATTTAATATTTAGAAATAGTAAGAAAGAAGGAAGCCATATAACTGAAATGTGCAATGAAGAACACTGTCACTGCGAACATGATGGAATAGTTTTATCAGGACTAAAACATACATTAAAAATAGGATTTTTCATATTACTAGCCAATCTTCTTATAAGCTTAGTAATACACTTTATTGGAGAAGAAACTCTATCTAATTTACTACTTAATAAAAATATACTAACTTACTTTATAGCAAGTCTAATAGGCTTAATTCCTAACTGTGCATCTAGTGTAATAATAACTGAATTATACTTATCTAATCTAATAACAATTGGTACACTTTTAAGTGGGCTTTTAACAGGAAGCGGACTAGGCATATTGCTATTATTTAGAAATAACAAAAACATAAAAGAAAACATAACCATTCTATCTATAATATACTTTGTTGGAGTACTAATAGGTATAATTGTTGATATACTTATATAGGAGGAAACTATGGATATTTTAAAAAATGTATCAATCATATTTATGTCTATATTCTTTGAAAGTTTACCATTTTTATTACTTGGCTCATTTCTATCTTCAATTATAGAAACTTATGTATCAAATGAAACTATTGCCAAATTAATACCAAAAAATAAAGTGCTAGGATCACTTGCAGGAGTGTTTTTAGGATTCTTTTTACCAGCTTGTGACTGCGCAGTTATACCTGTATCAAAAAGACTATTAAAGAAGAAAGTACCTGTTAATGTAGTAGTATCATCCATGCTTGCTTCACCAATCATAAATCCAGTAGTGCTTCTTTCAACATACTATGCTTTTTACAAAACTAATAGTGAAATATTTTGGTATAGATTTATGCTTGGAATAGTAGTGGCCCTAGTAATAGGAATAATAATGGGAATAATATTTGGAAATAAAGAAGTAGTAAATGATTGTGAAGATGAAGAATGCTCTTGCTGCCATAGTCATAGTTCAAAAAATAAAATACTTGAAGTTATAAAACACACTGGAATAGACTTATTTGACGTAGTTAAATACTTGATGCTTGGTGCTTTAATTGCAAGCTTAGTACAAACTCTTTTACCTAGAAACATTTTGTCTTTCTTTAATGAAAGTAAAGCTTTATCAGTAATAGCACTAATGTTATTTGCATACTTAATATCACTTTGTTCTACATCAGATTCTTTTGTAGGCAAATCTCTTTTATCATCATTCTCTAAAGTGTCAATTATAGCTTATCTTCTAATCGGACCAATGATAGACATTAAAAACACTTTTGTTTTATTAGGAAACTATAACAAGAAATTTGTTTTAACACTTATATCTTTAATATTCTCAATAATATTAATAGTATCAATGGTGGTGAGTGTAGCATGAAAAAGTTTTTAGGATTTATATGTTTACTTTATTCGGCTATAATTGCTTATGTTTGGTTTAGTGGATCACTATCTAATTTCCTAGCGCCAACACTAAGTTTATACATAAAAATAAGCTTATTACCATTATTAATAATAGGATTAGTATTACTCATAAACAATAATTTACATTGTAACTTTAAATGGACGGATTTGATTCTAATTCTTCCTTTAGTAATGATATTTTTAGCAGGAGATGGAAGACTAACATCAAGTATAGCAACAAATAGAATGTTTACTGCACCAGCAACTCCAGCTAAAGAAGAAATAATTAAAGAAGAAGAAAAACCTGATGAAAGCAAAACTATCATTGAAGAAACACTTAATGATGACAAACAAGAATATGACTTCACAAACGTTGATTTTGACATAATTGACGAAAGCTATGAATACTTAGCAGGATATATGAATAGTAAAGAAGATGCTTTTAAACAAGTGGGTAAAACAATCAGAGTAAGAGGCTTCATTGTAAAGAACGACTACATGGGAGAAGACTATTTTGCAATAGGCAAATACAATATTAGTTGTTGCGCTGCTGATGCTACATTTGCTGGTTTCATTTCAAAATATAATAATAGTTTAGTAAAAGCTGATAGCTGGTACGAAATAGAAGGCATACTTCAAAAAGGAAAAACAAAAGATAATATTGATATGATGTATATAGAAGTTATAAACATTAAAGAAATAGACAAAACAAAAGAAGAACAATACATTTATCCATGCTACACTTACGATGATTCTTGCTCAGTAATAATGCAATATAAATTATATTAAAAAGTAGTTTCATATAAAAACAAATACAATCAAAAATGTAAGGTGTGTGGTTTGAATGATAGTAAATAATTTAAATTATGTAGTGAGTGGAAACAAAATTATAGATAGTGTTTCTTTTAGTTTAAACCCTAAAGATAAAATTGCATTAGTTGGCCCTAATGGGGCTGGAAAAAGTACTTTGTTAAAATTAATATGTGGACTGTTAAAAAAAGAATCAGGAAGCATTAAAACAAATAATGAAATCGTTTCTTATTTAAAACAGGAAATAGATTATGAAGATTATAATTTAACAATTGAAGAATATATAAAAAAAGATACTAACCTAGCATTTTTAGAAGAAAGATTAGATTATTTGCAGTCTAATTTAACTGATGAAAATATGAATGAATATTCTGATGTTTTAAATGATTATTTAATATTAGATGGGTATAACTTTGACACAAATTTAAAGGCAGTAATGAATGGTTTGAACATCAAAGAAAGTTTTGATACAAAAATATATACTTTATCAGGTGGAGAAAAAATGAAAGTTTTACTTTCAGCTTTGTTACTTAAAAACTCAGACATTATTTTATTAGATGAACCCACTAATAACTTAGATTTAGCTGCAATAAAGTGGCTTGAAAATTATTTAAGAACATGTAACAAAGAAGTAATACTTATTTCACATGATGAAGAATTATTAAATAATATAGCTAATAAAATCTTTGAACTTAATAATGGTTCTTTAAAAGAATATAATCTAAAGTATAATGAATATTTGAAAGAAAAAGAATTGGAATATGAAAAATTACAAAGTGACTATATTAAAGCAAAAGAACAAAAAGACAAACTAAAAAAGCAATTACAAAAAGCAAAAACCTGGGCTAATCATGGATATTCAGCAAAAAGTAGTGATAATGATAAAATAGCATTTAACTATTCTAAAGAAAGAACAAATTCAGGAAATATTTCTAAATTAAGTAAAGCTTTGGATAATATTGAAGTTCCTTATTTTGAAGAAAAAAAGCATATAGATTTTACATTTGATTTTGATGAAGAAAAGGGCTCAAAAGATATTGAGCTTATAGACTTAGTCTGTGGCTACAGTAACTTTAAAACTCCTGAAATCAACCTATTTATTCCTTATGGAACTAAATTAATGATTAATGGCTCAAACGGAAGCGGCAAATCAACTCTAATTAAAACTTTGATTAAAGAATTAGAACCAATAAATGGACGAGTAATTTTAGGAGCAGATATTAAAATAGGATATATATCTCAAGACACTATATTTGCTAATGACGAAAGCACTATAATTAATTTTCTTACAAAAGATCAAGATAATATTGATATTTCTTATTTATTTACTTTACTTGATAAGTTTAACATAGATTATGATGATAAAGACAAAAAATATAATATACTATCTCCAGGAGAAAGAACTAGAGTTAATCTTGTAAAAATAGCTCTTAATAAGATTAATGTATTAGTACTTGATGAAATAACTAACCATTTAGATAAAGATGCTTTGGAACTTATCTATGAATTGATTAATAGTTTTAAAGGAACAATTATTAGTATTTCACATAATAGAAAATATAA
>CADBRE010000125.1 GCA_902797005.1 uncultured Erysipelotrichaceae bacterium
GATTATAATGTATTTAGTTATCAATTTAACGAGGGTACAAAATTGAGTTTTAAATATGATAATAGAGATTATTTAGTTAGAAATGATTTGCTTGGTAAGTTTAATGTTTATAATTATATAATGGCTTTAGCAATTGTGAATAGTTTTGGGGCAAATATTAAGAAGATTATATCTGTTTCTAATGATTTAAAAGCGCCTGCTGGTAGAAATGAAGTTATTAGTGTTGGTCCGGCAAAAGCTATAATTGATTATGCGCATACGCCCGATGCTGTTTTTAAAATAATTAGCTCAACTAGAGAGTGCTCTTTAGGTAAAATATATACTGTTATTGGTTGTGGTGGAGATCGTGATAAAAAGAAAAGACCAATAATGGGAGATATAGCTACTAGACTATCTGATTATGTTATTTTTACAGATGATAATCCTAGAAGTGAAAGCGAAGAATCCATTATTAATGATATATTAAGTGGTGTTACAAGTAATAATTATATGGTAATTTATGATAGGAAAGAAGCTATTTTAAATGGACTTAATATGCTAGGCGATAATGATATTCTATTAATACTTGGGAAGGACCACGAAGAGTATCAAATAATTAGAAATGAGAAGAAGTATTTTAGTGATAGAGACATTGTTAATAATTATAATAATTCAGTTTTAGTTAAGAAAAAAAATTAGTTTACATTATTATTTGCGTTTTGTAATAATTTTCTTGATTTAGGTAAAAATTATAGATATAATTATATTAGAAGTTACAAGGAGGTAAGAAACATGAGAATAACTAACGTAACTATCAGAAGAGCCGAAAGAGAAGACTCTCGTATGAAAGCAGTTGCATCAGTATTACTTGATGATGAATTTGCTGTTCATGACATCAGAATTATAGAAGGGACTAAAGGATTATTTATAGCTATGCCTAGTAGAAAAACTAGTGCTGGTGGATTCAGAGATATAGCTCATCCAATTAATCAAGAAGTTCGTACTATGTTTGAAAAAGCAATTCTTGATGCTTATGAAAACTCTGCTAATGAAGTAGTAAGTGAAGAGGAATAGTTCTAGTAATAGAACTTTTTTTCTTGCATATATTTTATTGGTGAATAATATGGATAAGAATACAATAATTGAAGGTAATTTAAATCATACTGTAACAATTAATGAAAGAAAGACATCTGTTATAACCGGAGTTAAGAAGCTTGAAAGCTTTGATAATAAAGAATTCTTTTTAAATAGTGTAATGGGTTATATGCTTATTAAAGGAGAAGGGTTAGAGCTTATTAAACTTGATACTTTTCAGGGAACATTATCTATTAAAGGAAGAGTAGATTCAGTAGAGTATGTTGATGCTGGAGGAAAGAAAGCTAATAAAGAGAGTATGCTTTCTAAGCTATTTAAATAATGGATTTGAAAGAACAACTTCTAAGTATATTGTTTTCTTTTAGTTATGGTATTTTATTTTCGTATTTATATAATCTAAGTTATAACTTTCTTTACAAGAGTAAAATACTTTATAGAATACTTATAAATATACTTTTTTGTTTAATAGTATTTTTGGTTTATTTCTTGCTTCTAAAAGCTATTAACTTTGGAATAGTACACCCGTATTTTTTACTTTCTTTTGCTATTGGGTTTATTATGTTTGTTAATAAGAGTAAGCATTTAAGGAAGTGTTTGAATGTGAAGAACAAGTAAAAATGGTTGACAAGTGTCTAATATATGTGGTATAAATAGTATGTAGTTAAGAAGTGCCTCGCCCCGCAACCAAATTTAATCTAGCGGGACGAGGGCTTCTAATTAATATAATTATTAATAAATCCTCGCCCCGCAACGTAAATTCGCAGGACGAGGATTTATTTTTGTTTTATATAAACTTTGTAAATATGATTATCTTTTATAATTATTAAACCTAGAATCCAAAACATGTATTTGTTATAAAATAATCTATTGCAAATTTTTTTAATTTTATTTTCATCAATTTGGGGATAATTAATTAGATTTATAATAAATCTATTACTTTGTTTTTTTAGTTGTTTCTTTCTAAGAATATCATTAAACAAATTTAAATATTCACTTTTATATTTAGGCGTTTTTAAATCCCATTTTTGACCATTTATAATATAATCCGGAGTTCTTGTTCCACCTTGGGTATTCTTTATGTTTGTGAATGTAGGAACAATATGTATGGTGGTGTTTAATTCTTCTGATAGTATCTTGGCTATTTTGTATTCTTCATTATCTCTTTTTGGAATTCTTATTTTTTCACGCTCCGTATTAGGGTGATAATTTCCTTTATCGTCAATGAAAAAGTCATCAAATATAATTCTAACTTTAGTTGTTTTACTAATCCATTCATTTGTAACATCTTTATATAATTCTTTTGTTTCAACCATATTAAACCTCCAATTTTCAAAATTGTAAAATCTCTATAAAACGGAGAAAGAAACGCTTTATATAATTTGCGTTTCTTTCCTTTAATTACGAGTAGCTATAATATAACTCAAAATATTATAATAATCAATAATGTTTTTGGGTTTTTATGAGATTAATATAAAAAATAAATTGTATTTTCCTCTTTTTTTTCCTATAATAAATATAGAAGTAGGAGGAAGAGAATATGTGTGGAATAGTTGGATTTGTAGGAAACACTAAAGATAATAAAAAAATAATAAAAAATATGGCTGATAGAATTAACCATAGAGGGCCTGATGGAGAAGGTTATTTCTTAGAAGATAATGTAGCACTTGGGCATAAGAGACTTTCTATAATTGATTTGAAGGGTGGATCACAGCCAATGTTTTCTTATGACGATAGATTGGTAGTTGTATTTAATGGTGAAATATATAACTATAAAGAATTAAAAGAAGAATTAATTAAAGATTATGATTTTAAAACTAATAGTGATACTGAGGTTTTATTAAATGGATATTTAAAGTGGAAAGAAGATATGCCTAAACACTTAAGGGGTATGTTTGCTTTTGCTTTATATGATAAAGAGGAAAAGACATTATTCTGTGCTAGAGATTACTTTGGTATTAAGCCTTTCTATTATTATGAGAATAATGGTGCATTTATGTTTGCTTCTGAAATTAAAGCATTTTTAGAACATCCTGATTTTAAAAAGGAGATAAATGATGAAGTGCTATCTAGTTATTTAGTATTTGGTTTTAATCCTAGAGAAGAATCATTCTTTAAAGGTGTTAAGGAGTTAAAACCTGGATGTACATTAACCTATAAAGATGGTAAAGTAGAATTAAACAGATACTTTGAAATTGATTTTAACACTAAGAAAGATGGATATGATAATGCAGTTGGAGAAATAGCTAATGCTATGGACGAATCTGTTAAATATCATATGGTTAGTGATGTTGAGGTTGGCTCATTTTTAAGTAGTGGTATTGATTCATCATATATAGTAAGTTTAGCTCATCCTGATAAAACTTATACTGTAGGTTATGAGAATAAAAAATATAGTGAAATAGAATATGCTAAGGATTTAACTGAGAAACTTGGTATTACTAATAAAAGTAAAATTATAACTAAAGAAGAATATTTTAATGTACTTAATGATACTATTTATCATATGGATGAACCTACTGAAGATCCTGCAATTACTGCACTTTATTTTGTAGCTAAACTAGCAAGTGAAGATGTTAAAGTAGTATTGTCTGGAGAAGGTGCTGATGAGTTCTTTGGAGGATATAACTATTATAGAGAAGAAGTTGATTATCAGTTCTATAATAAGATACCATATTTCTTAAGACACGCAGCTAGTAAGTTTTTCTCATTGTTTCCAAGTATAAGAGGTATTAATTTTATAGTTAGAAGAGGAGAAAAAGTAGAAAATGCTTATGTTGGTGTTTCTCCAGTATGGGGCAAGAGAGAAGTTAATAAAGTATTAAAGAATAAAGTTAAGTTTAAACCTAGTGAGATAACTGGCAAGTTTATTGAAAAGTTTAAATCTAGAGATAATCTAACTAAGATGCAGGCTATAGATTTAAATTGCTGGCTAGTTAAAGATATTTTGAAGAAAGGCGATAGAATGACAATGGCTCAATCTATAGAAGCAAGAGTGCCTTTTGTAGATAAAGAAGTGTTTAGCGTTGCAAGTTCATTACCAACTGAATATAAGGTTAATAAAACTAATACTAAAGTAGCTCTTCGTGATGCAGCTAAAAAGGTAATACCTACTGAAGCTTATAAAAAGAAAAAGTTAGGCTTTCCAGTTCCAATTAGAGAATGGATGAGAGATGATGATGTATACGAAGAAATTAAGAGTAAGTTCAATAGTAATGTAGCTAATAAGTATTTTGATACTAAATATCTAAATAAAATGCTTGATGAACATAAAATTGCTAAAAGAGATAATTATAGAAAGCTTTGGAGTGTATATGTTTTCTTAAAATGGCATGAGATTTTCTTTGAAAACTAATAGTGCAGTAAAGTGCACTATTTTTATTGTAGGGGAAAATTAATAATGATATAATATTATTTAAGAAAGGAGAAAAGAAGTAAATGAAAAAAAGTCAATTTGCAATTTTAATTGGGGTAGTAGTTTTGTGTGCATGTGGGATATTTGGCTATGTGAAGTATAGACTAGATAAGCAAGAGGTTAATAATAATAGTAGTGATGTAAATAGCAACGGTAATAATCAAGAGATAAATAATAATGTGAATAACACTGTAATTGATGATGATACAGATGATAATACAGTTTTAAGTAAAGCAGAATTAGAAGAGAAAATGTCTAATTATGCAAATAAGAACTTGAGCAATATAGAAAAGAAGTTTAATTTAACTAAGTCTTTTAATATTTCAAATGAAGAGTCTTCTAGAAGAAGTGTTTATGCTAGTTATTTGATTAATGGCGTTGTTTTTGCTTCTGATTTTTATGCAGGTATTATTGAAAATTATAATGAATTTCAGATAGGTCAAAGATACAAAAGCTTTGTTGATGATATGAACAAAAGTAATACACTAAAAGTATTCGATTTAAAAAGCGAAAGTAATGAGTCATATTTAACAATACGTAGTGGATTCAATGTATATATTTATAATAAGAATGGTAAAAAAGCTGAAACTATCGAAACAAATTATAGTGGGTCATATTATTTTATAAGTGATAACACTCATCCTTTAAATAAATTTGACAATACTATTTCTAATGATAATATTCGTATAGGTAATGATTATATCTTAACTATCGGTAGTGGTAATAATAATGTTGTTGTTACGAAGTATACAATTGATTCTCATGGCTCATTACAGCAAGAAACAATTCAAACATATTCTTGGGATGAAGTTAGTTGTGTTATGTGTAAATAATGATACACAGGAAAGGAGAAACAAACAATGAAAAAAACCCAATTTGCAATTTTAATTGCAGTAATAGTTTTATGTGCAGGTGGGATATTTGGTTATGTGAAGTATAGACTAGATAATCAAGAGGTTAATAATAATCAAGAGATAAATAATAATAGTTCTGTAGATAATAAGAATGAAAACAAGAACAATAAGTTGTATACTTTGGAAGAGATGAATGATTATTTATCTAATTTAAGTTATGATCAAAGCTCTTTAATGAAAAAGTATAATGTTAGTAAGAAACTTGTTCTTAGAGAGTCTGAAAGCAATAGTATATTTGGGGTTTATATCAACAATAATAC
>CADBRE010000126.1 GCA_902797005.1 uncultured Erysipelotrichaceae bacterium
AATACTGGTGGAAGCACAAGCAGCAGTACACATACATATGGAACACCAAAAGCATTGACAGCCAATGGATTTACAAAGAATGAATATGAGTTCATCGGATGGAATACTAAAGACGATGGAACTGGTACAAGCTACAGTGATCAAGAAAGTGTATCTACTCTAACAAGTACAGATAATGGTAGTGTTACTTTATATGCACAGTGGAAGAAAAACGGGTATACTATCACATTTGATGTTAATGGCGGAAACGACTGGACAGGCACAAGATGCACTTCTCCAGCAACATTATCAGGTACAACATGTATTAAGGAGGTAGAACCTGGAAGCTCATACGGAAGCTTACCAACACCTTATCGTTCATCTACTAGCTGCTATGACTACTCATTTAGTTATTGGAAAACATCATCGGGCTCTAGGGTTTATACTAGCAATATTCCTACTGGAGATACAACATTATATGCTGTGTGGAGCTCTAGTTATACTTGTTGCACTCCAACATATAGCTGCCCAAGTGGATATGCATATCAATCAACATATCATACATGTTATTATGTTAATGACAGCTGCAGGAGAGTAGCTTCAGCGCCTGCCAATTATACATGTACTTGCGGTTCTTTGCAAAATAATCATTGTGTTGTTTACCGGGATGCGGATTATGGATGTTAAAAAGAATAAAGGAGAATATCTTATGAACAAAAAAGGATTTACACTAATTGAAATACTTGCTGTTATAGGACTCTTAGCTGTTATAGCACTTTTAGTAATTCCAAACATATCAAAAAAAAAAAAAAAATCAAAAGAAAAACTGTTTTTTGAAAATGTCATTGCTGCTTTTGAAAGTGCCCCTAATACATATGTATATAATACAGCTGATGGGAATTATGAAACAGTCTTTTGTTCTGTTGACTCATTTGGAGACAATAGATTGAATACTGACTTAGGTAATGATATTGACTATAAAATTAAAGTTAATTCTGATGGAGAAGTAGTTTCTTTGGTAGCAACAAATGGCGAATACTCATATTCACTAAATTATAATTACCGAGGTTATAGTAAAAATAACTTGTCTTTTGAAAATGTTTTGGATGGAGGATTAAGTTTTAGTTGTTCTACTGAGGTTATGGATGTTTCTGTTGTTGCGACTAATGCAACGGCTAATCCTAGTGTGATAAGTACAAATTATGGAGAAGATGGAACAAGCGTTATTACAGTTGGTGAAGGATATACATTAGAAGGAGCAGAGTATTCATGCAATAATGGAATAAGCAATAGTTTGGTGGGTAATGCCTTTAATATATATAATGTTAAAAATGGCGGAGAATGTATAATAAGTGCTAATTTAATAAACTTTAATGTTATCGCTGAGATTATAAACGGAAGTATAGTTGGTGATAGTAATAGAACTCTTGGATATGGAGAATCTACAACATTCAATTATACTGTAGATGAAGGGTATAACATGAATGGAGTAAGTCCTAGTTGTAACTTTAATGCTTCAGTATCTTTAAATGAGGGAGTATTAACTGTAAATAATGTTAAGGGAGCTGGCAAATGTACTATTACCCCAAATGCAAATACATATACAATAGCATATGATGATGTGAATTTACTTTATGGAATGATAAATATAGCAGATACCACTAGTAGCAGAATGCATTATTCAGTAAATAATGGGGTGGTTACAGTTACTGCTAATTATGATGATGGATATGGATTTATTAATGGACGGGTGTATTTGGAAGCAGGCCAAAAATATATATTTAATGCAGAATCTAGTGGAAATGCAGCCGAAGTAGAGGCATTCTTAATGTTGGATGGAAATTATGCCACATATTATCGCATGGCAAGTTTTAATAACTATGAATTTATTCCAACTGAAACAGGCACATATTATTTAAGACTTGATGTAAATCAAAAAGGTAAAACGCATACTTTTTCAAACATAAGAATAAATAGAGTTTATCCATCTAAAACTGTCACCTATAATGGTACATATGGCGATTTACCTACCGCTAGTAAGATGGGGCATACTTTTGAAGGCTGGTATACAAGTGCGACTGGAGGAAATAAAATAGAGAGTACAACAAAGGTAACAACAGCATCAAATCAAACCTTATATTCTCATTGGACTACTAATACATATGCGTTTGATCTTAATATGTACTTACCTAATGGCTCACAACCATGGCAAACGTGTGATGCTGGAAGGTTTAGTGTTTCATATGACGGAGGAAACACATGGACTAATAATGTATGTAATGAATCTACAAGTACATCCTATTATGGGCAACAAATATGGATTAAGGATATATTGCCTGCAACGGGAATCTATGTGACCGGTGTAAGTAATATGACTAATGATAATGGAATATACAAAACCACAATAACAGGGCCTGTTACAATAGAAATAAGTACTGCATCAAGCGGTGGTGGCTCTGGTGGTAATTCGGGTGGTAGCTCTGGTGGCAATTCGGGTAGTTGCACGACCACTTATAGTTGTACAGGAGGATATACATATTTAAACGGTACTTGTTATAAAGTCAGCAGCAGTAATACTGTAACTGCAGGTACATATAGTACTTACAGCAGTTGTGCAAGTGTGATAAGTGGTTCAACATATTCTGGCTATTCTTGCATTTCAAATTCTTCTGGTGGTTATACTGCAATAAAATGTACAGGTGGTGCAAGATTAGAAAATGGCTATTGTGTATTATATGATTCTAGTAGAGTTACTAGTAGTTGTTCTTAATGAAAACTTCAGATAATTTTAGATATAATCAATCAAGTAAGAGAAACAGATATCTTATTATTAGTGCTAATTAAAGTGGTGATAAAGTTAGTCTTTACACCCTTTTATATATTTATGACAATAAAATGTAAAAAAGTTTTGGTGTTTGCTTGTATTTGTTGTTGATATAGTTTAATATAAATATAGGTATTTGGATGAATAACTATACCAGTGGAGGTGTGTGATGAGTAAGCTCTATTTCAGATTTGGTGCGATGAACTGTGGAAAAAGTACAGTTTTGATGCAAGTAGCGCATAACTATGAAGAAAGAGGAATGCATGTTTTGCTTTTGAAACCTAGTATAGATAAAAAGGCAGAAGATAGGATTTCTTCTAGAATAGGAATTGAAAGGAAAGTTGACTATTTAGTTACTGATGTTAAAGGACTAAGAGAATATTTGGCAAATGTTTCTAAAGAAGTTAAATGTATTCTAGTTGATGAAGCACAGTTTTTAAATAGGGAAGAAGTAGATGAACTATTTATATTTAGTAAATTTACTAATATTCCTGTTATATGTTATGGACTTAAGACTGACTTTAAGGCTAATGCTTTTCCTGGAAGTAGTAGATTATTTGAACTGGCTGACGAACTAGAAGAATTAACCACTATATGCGAATGTGGTAAAAAAGCACATTTTAATGCAAGGTTAATTAACGGTGAGTTTACTAATGAAGGCGAGCAAGTAGCAATAGATGGAATAGATGCTTCATATGTACCTTTATGTGGTGAATGTTATTTATCTAAAGTATTAAAAATGGAAAGGAAGAAATAAATGAAATACGTAAAATCATTTGAAGAAGGAAACAAAGATGAAAGAAACCTTTTAGGTGGTAAAGGTGCTAACCTTGCAGAAATGACTAATATTGGTCTACCTGTACCTAGAGGTTTTACAGTTACAACAGAGGCTTGTAACAAATATTATGAAAATGGTGAAGGTTTAGGAGAAGAAATAGAAAATGAAATCTTTACTAAAGTTAAAGAACTAGAAGAAAAGACAGGAAAGACATTTGGAAGCACTACTAATCCATTATTAGTTAGTGTAAGAAGTGGTGCTAGAGTATCAATGCCTGGTATGATGGATACTGTACTTAACTTAGGACTTAACGATGAAGTTGCTAAAGGATTTGCAGAAGTTACTGGAAATGAAAGATTTGTAATGGATAGCTATAGAAGATTTATACAAATGTTTTCAGATGTAGTTAAAGGTTATCCAAAGGCATCTTTTGAAAGAAAGTTTGATGAGATTAAAGAATCTAAGGGAGTTAAGTTTGATACTGAACTTAATGCTGAAGATTTAAAAGAAGTAATAGCTATTTATAAGGAAGAATATAAGAGATTATCTGGTGAAGAATTTCCTCAAGATCCTAAAGAACAACTTATTGAAGCAGTTAAAGCTGTGTTTAGAAGTTGGAACAATGAAAGAGCTATTTACTATAGAAAGATAAATGAAATACCTGGAACTTGGGGAACTGCAGTAAATGTTCAAGAAATGGTATTTGGTAATAAGAATAATAACTCTGGAACAGGTGTAGCGTTTACTAGAAACCCTGCTACTGGTGAAAAGAAGTTATTTGGTGAATACCTAATGAATGCTCAAGGAGAAGATGTAGTTGCAGGAATCCGCACTCCACAAACTATAGATACTTTGAAAGAAGTAAATGAAGAAGTATATAATCAATTTGTAAATGTATGCAACATACTAGAAAATCATTACAAAGATATGCAAGATATGGAATTCACTATTGAAGATGGTCATTTATTCATGCTTCAGACTAGAAATGGTAAGAGAACAACTGCTGCTGCTTTAAAAATAGCTGTAGATTTAGTTAGAGAAGGAATGATCACTAAAGAAGAAGCTTTGCTTAGAGTAGAACCTAAGAGCTTAGATCAGTTATTGCATCCTACATTTGAAGAAGAATCACTTAAAAATGGAGTAGTCTTAGCTACTGGACTTGCTGCTTCACCTGGTGCTGCTACTGGTAAGATTTGTTTTAATGCTGAAGATGTTATTAAGGCAAGTGAATCTGGTGAAAAAGATTTAATTTTAGTTAGACTAGAGACTTCTCCAGAAGACATTGAAGGAATGAACATAGCTAATGGTATTCTAACTGTAAGAGGTGGAATGACAAGCCACGCTGCTGTTGTAGCAAGAGGAATTGGAACTTGCTGTGTAAGTGGATGTTCAGAAGTCAAAATTAACGAAAAAGAAAAGGCTTTAACTATTGGTGAAAGAGTATTCCATGAAGGAGACTGGATGAGCTTAGATGGTTCAACTGGTAATGTTTATGGTGAAAGAATAGAAACTAAAGAAGCTGAAATAAGTGGAGATTTTAAAGAGTTTATGTCTTGGGCTGATGAAACTAGAAAACTACAAATCAGAACTAATGCTGATACTCCAAGAGATGCAATGCAAGCTAGAAAATTAGGCGCTGAAGGAATAGGACTTTGTAGAACCGAGCATATGTTCTTTGAAACTGAAAGAATCTTTAACTTTAGAAGAATGATAACTGCTGATACTTTAGAGTTAAGAGAAGAAGCATTATCTAAAATACTTCCATATCAAAGAAGTGACTTTGAAGGATTATTTGAAGCAATGGATGGATACTCAGTTATCATTAGACTACTAGATCCACCACTACATGAGTTCTTGCCTCATACAGACAATGAAATTAAAGAACTTGCTGATTCTTTAGGAATGACATTTGAGAATCTTAAAGCAAGAGTAGAGTCTATAAAAGAGTTTAACCCAATGATGGGACACAGAGGTTGCAGACTTGATGTAACTTACCCAGAAATAGCTAAGATGCAAACAAGAGCTATTATTGAAGCTGCTATTAATACAAAAGCTAAAGGAATTAATACTGAAGTAGAAATAATGGTTCCACTTGTAGGTAGTGAAAGTGAAATTAAGTTTGTTAAAGATATAATTGACACTACTGCTAAAGAAGTAATGGAAGAAAAAGGCACTGAGGTAGATTACAAAGTTGGTACAATGATTGAAATACCTAGAGCTGCTGTTATTGCTGATAAACTAGCTAAACATGCTGAGTTCTTCAGTTTCGGAACAAATGACTTAACTCAAATGACATTTGGATTTAGTAGAGATGATGCTGGTAAGTTCTTAAATGACTACTATAAAAATGGTTTATTTGAAAACGATCCATTTGCTAAGATAGATCAAGAAGGTGTAGGAGAATTAATGCGTTTAGCTGCTGAAAAAGGAAGAAGCACTAGACCTGATATCTCTCTTGGTATATGCGGTGAACACGGAGGAGAAACTTCATCAATTGAGTTCTGCAATAGTTTAGGACTTAACTATGTTTCATGCTCACCTTATAGAGTACCACTTGCAAGACTATCTGCTGCACAAGCTGCTATCAAAGCAAAGAAGAATTAATATATAATAATTGAAAGACTAGTTAAAACTAGTCTTTTTTGTGTATCAATATTGACATAATTGATGTGACATGCTATAATAACTGTACTTTTAAAGGGGGAAAAAGTAATTATGAGAAAACAAGGATATATAATTACACCATCTGATTTAACTGAAGAACCAATTGAATTAAGTCAAAAAGTAATTGAAAAATATGAACAATATGTATCCGAAGAGTTATTCAAATTTATTGATATAATTCAATTTGGATTAAGTTTTTTTGACATAAAAGCATATATTAATGAGAATAATAAAAACCAAATAGATTTTTATGATAGTAATAACAATTTGTTATGTAGTAAGAAAATAGAAGCTCCAAAAACTAAAACGGAATATGTAACGTGTTTATTAAAAGCTCAGTTTTCTGAAAGATTTAGAACTGATATAGGAGAATTATTTATGAAAAGTGAACCTATAGATGAAGACTCTGAAAACTATTATTTTGATCTAATCTGTGGTGATTATTCTAAAAGTTTATTTATTGCTAGAAGAAATGGCGAAATATCAAGTATAGATGTTGCAATTTATGGTCAAAAAGATTTCAACATTAAAAAAATATCTGTTTCTAAAATGGATAGAGAATGGGTATGTTTTGAACTTGACGATGTATTTGGACCAAATGGAAATCATGAAGTAGGCAAGGCAAGAAAATTAAATTATCATGAGTCAAAATCTAATATGGATATTTATGCATCCATAATTGAAAAATATGCTCATAAAAAGTCAAAATTCGTATACCTTGATTCATCGCATACTTCTATGAATGAAAAAGGAAAAAATAAAATAACTATATGGGAAAATAATAATAGAGAAGAATTTGAAATTCCTAGTGTTACGATGCTAGATTATATTAGTAAATTTTTATCACATCCTAGAAGTAAAGAAACTATTTCATACGTGGAAGGAGAAATGGAAAGAGAATTTACAGGAATGATAAGTTTTATCAAAAATAACTTTGACGTGTATAATAAAATAACAGGATTGACTTATGAAGAAGATCCAAAGTTTGAAGAATTAATTAATGGTATAATTCTACCAGAATGTGACTTTACAACTGAAAAACAAAAAAAATTAGTTAAAAGATAAATAAAAGAAAAATTAGATATCGTATTTAAGAATAACAATGAATCTGAAACAAAAAATGAAGAATCAAGAGAAGCACAAACAGAAACTCCAAAATATGATCTTAATTTAGATAGATTTAAAGATGTTCCAGCATATGTAGTTGGAAGTGATGATAATAAAAAATAGTCCATAATAATAAATAGTAGATAACTGTTTCGACCACGAAACTTTACGGTGGTTATAAAACATTTGACCACGAATCCACACGGTCGCTATGCCTTATGATCTTATAAATTGATGGCGACTATTACATTTGACCATGGAATTACACAGCGACATATAGAATCGACAATATATCAACAGGGTGGTACAAGCTGCAATTAAAGCAAAGAATAATTAATCAATAAAGGCTAGAGAATTCTAGTCTTTTTCTATACTTTTGAAATATTTTGATATTGTGGTATAATACACGATGACAGGGGATATGTATTATGAAAATAAAAAAATGGATAAATAATTTCATTAAAAATGTAAACTTAGAGAAAATAGAATGGATAAAGTTAAACGCAACTGAGTTAGATGCTTTTTTAGAAAATAATTATTTGGATAAAGATGAGTGGGAATATGTCCATGATGAAAATGCTAATAGTTTGTATCCAACACTTCTTGGAATGAATTATCTAAATATTAATAGTCCTATTAATGATAAAGAGTATAGTTTTTTGCTAGGAATAGTAGACAACTGTATTGGGAAAAAAACTATAGTGGCTGCAACGGTATATTTATATGAACATTTAATTTTTATTGATCAAGATAGACCAGTTACATATATTTCTACTATGGAAGTTAATTCTTATTTTAGAAATATGGGAATATATAAGAAAATGTGTGAAGAGTTGTTTAAACATATT
>CADBRE010000127.1 GCA_902797005.1 uncultured Erysipelotrichaceae bacterium
CTAGTCCAAATCTTTCAGCATTAAATATTACCATCATTGTAGCATTTTTTACATCAACACCCACTTCTATAACTGTAGTTGAAACTAGCACTTTAGTCTTTCCTTCTTTAAAGTCTTCCATAACTTTTTCTTTTTCGCTTTTGTCTAGCTTGCCGTGAAGGAGTCCTATTTCTATTTTATGATTAAATGCACTTTCTAATTTCTCTTTTAAGTCTGTTACTGTCATTAAATTTGTTTCAGTTTCTTCGTCTTCTTCAATAAGAGGTGTTACTGCATAAACTTGATGACCATTTTTTATTTCTTCAAGCATCATATATAGAATATCTTTTATATCTTTGTCACTTTTAATAATTGTTTTTATTTCTCTTCTGCCAGCTGGCTTTGTTTTGATTAGTGAAATATCCATATCTCCATATATAGTTAATGCATAAGTTCTAGGAATTGGTGTTGCTGACATATACAAAATGTCAGGTAGTTTTCCTTTATTTCTAAGACTGTTTCTTTGATTAACTCCAAATCTATGTTGTTCATCTGTTATGACAAGTCCTAGATTTTTAAACTTAACTTTATCGCTTATAATTGCATGAGTTCCAATAAGAATATCTATTTCTCCATTTTCTAGTTGTTTATATATTTCTTCTTTTTCTTTTTTCTTAGTGCTACCTAGTAAAAGTCCAACTCTTACACCTGTATTTGTTAATAAGTTTCTTATGTTCTCAAAGTGCTGAGTTGCCAGTATTTCTGTAGGTGCCATTAAGGCTGATTGATATCCTGCTAAATAGCTTTCGTACATTGCAACTACTCCGACTATTGTTTTACCACTTCCTACATCACCACATAATAATCTATTCATTCTATTATGACTTGTTAAATCTTTGTGTATATCTTCTATAGCTTTTTGTTGATCTGGTGTTAATTCAAATGGTAGAGAACCCAAGAAGTTTTGCAAATCTATTAAACTTACTTGTTTAGGCTCTTTGGTGTTTTCTCTAGTATTCGCATATTTTAAATAGTTTATTTTAAACATAAACTTAAATAGTTCTTCATATATAAGTTTTAATTTTGCTTGTTTTAAACTCTTTATATCATTAGGTTTATGAATAATTCTTATTGCTTCATTTTTATCTAAAAAATCATATTGTTCATTGTATTTATTTGGAACATAGTCTTCTATAGCTACATTCATGTTTAAAGCTTCATCTATATATTTAGTTATTTGTTTGTTAGTTATTCCGTTTGTTAAGTGATATTTACTTTCTATTGTTCCTTCTTTTATAGGAGTTAGTAGTATGTTAGACGCTACTATGGCGTTTTTCTTTTGATCATATTTACCTATTACTGTTATTTCTTTACCAGGTGATAAATTCCTTTGCATAAATGCTCGGTTATATATTACAGTATTTACTATTTTTCCACTTGTATAAAGCCTAAAGTTTAATGAGTTGAGTCTTGCTTTGAATCTTCTAACTAATGGCACACTATCTATTTTACCTATTACTATTATATTTTGCCCTTCTAAAGCGTCATTTATGTTATTTATTTTATATTCTATATATCTATAAGGATAATACTCAAGTAAATCTTCAACATTATATATATTTAATGTGTTTAGTAATTGTTCGTTTTTTTCTCCAAGTCCTTTTATCTTTCTAAGTTCCATAAGTATTATCTCCTTCATACTAATAATACCACGATTGGCTTTAATTATACAATGTTAACATTAAAAAAATATTAAAAATTTTGCAAAAAATTGTTGACTTTTTATCCCTTTTGCTTTAGTATATAGACTTGTCAATTCACTTTAGGCGAATTGATGCTAGTATCACACTAGCCAACCCCTTTTTATTCTTTTTTCCGGATTGCTCTCAGGGGGAGCAATCCTTTTTTGTGACTTAAAAAGAGTTTCCTTGTTTGGAGACTCTTTAATTGTTTAAATCATCACTAATCTTTTTATAATGTTTATATCTATTCATAGCATTGTTTATATGTTCATCATAAAGCTTTTTGTAATCTTTTTCGTTCATTTCTTCTAGATTCTTGTATCTTAATTCTTTAGCAAATACTGTTTCATATAAGCTATAGTTTGGTTCTTTTGAATCAAGTACTAATTTATTATCTTTAGGATTATATCTCATTAGAATATTGTATCCACTTTCTACAAGTA
>CADBRE010000128.1 GCA_902797005.1 uncultured Erysipelotrichaceae bacterium
AATTTTAATAGCGGTAATAGTTTTATGTGCAGGCGGGATATTTGGTTATGTAAAATATGAAAGTAGAAAGGAGAAGTGCCAAACTTCTACAAATGAAGAAGAAAAAGATTATACTAAAACAACAGCATATACAGATTTTACAAATAAATATAATCAAAAATTAGAATCTTTAAAAGATTCATTTGTTAATAACAGCAATTCTACGGATTCTTATTTTAATTTAAAAGAAGCTGAAAAGGTGGACTGTAATAAATATAGTGACGGGTATTATAAAGATTATAATGATTGCTACTACGCTACTGGTGCAGATAGAGATAATTCTACAAATACAATGTATGGATATTTTATTTTAGCTAAGAATAAAGTTAAGAATAATATAGCTTCATGGTCAATAAGATATTATAATAAATTAGATGAATTAGGATATAATGGTGATTTATCTGTTTATGATACATATAATGTTAATTTAGAAACAGGTAAAGAGCTATCTTCTTCAGAATTGCTTAGTTTATTTAATATTTCAACTGAAAGATTTAACAAAATTGTAAAAGACTATTACATAAATGATATGAATAAATATTTTTATTCAGTTAGTGATAATGAGGGTTTAGGCAGTGGTTATAATAATATTAAGAATGAAACTGTTGATCATCAATTTAACATGCTTCATGAACTTTGGGAAAATTTAGAAAAAGAGAAAAGAGCTATTAATAGTACAAATTATAAACCAAATGATTATAAGATATTTATTAATGATGATGGATACCTTAGCGTAATAATGAATCCAATATATGATGATATTTGTGTTGGTGCTTCTTATTGTGAAGGATATTCTGGACTAGAAATTATTGAAATAAATTAGATTTTTAAATGCAAATAGCAATATTTTGCTTGCTTATTTGCTTTTTTTATGGTAATATTTATGGCGGTTGCATATGTTTATATGTAATTAATTAGTGGAAGAGTACTTGGATTATTCGTTAAACCACTCGCGAAAAAATCACATTTTTAAAATTATAGGAGGTGTTTTTCGTGGCAAAGAAAGTTACTAAAGTTGTTAAGATTCAACTTCCTGCAGGTAAAGCTACACCAGCTCCACCAGTAGGTACAATTTTCGGACCTTTAGGAATTAACTTAGCTGATTTTTGTTCTAAGTATAATGAAGCAACTAGAGATAGAATGGGAGATATTATTCCATGTGAAGTTTCAGTATATGAAGACAGAAGTTTTGATTTCGTTCTAAAGACTCCACCTGCAGCTAGTCTATTATTAAAAGCAGCTGGTAGAGACAAAGGCGGCGTAAAAGGCGCTAACGATATCGTAGCTACAATAACTAAAGATCAATTAAAACAAATTGCTGAAATTAAATTACCAGATTTAAATACTAGTGATATTAATGCAGCTATGAGAATTATAGCTGGAACAGCAAGAAACATGGGTATAGCAGTTAAAGGCCTTAATGATGAAGAAATGGCTGAACATGCAGAAGAAGCTAAAGAAGCAGAAGCTGAAATGGCTAAACTTGATGAAGAATTAAGTGAAATGGAAGCAGAAGCTAAAGCTATGGCAGGAGAAGCTATGCCTGAAGTAGAATCAACTGAGCAATCAAGCGATAATACAGAAGAATAATTAAATAATATTAGCGAGTAAAAAATTAATCCAAATACCACGTGAGAGGAGGATATTATATGAAACGTCATGGACGTGCTTATGTGGAAGCTTCTAAAAGTGTAGATAAGACTAAAGCTTATACACCAGAAGAAGCGGTTAAACTAGTAAAATCTCTTTCAAACAGAAAATTCGATGAAACTGTTGAAGTAGCACTTAATTTAAATGTAGATACTACAAAAAGTGATCAACAAGTTAGAAGTTCTTTTACACTTCCTCATGGAACAGGTAAAACTAAAAGAATTTTAGTTGTTACTAAAACAAAAGCAGAAGAAGCTAAAAAAGCTGGAGCTGACTTTGTTGGTGCAGAAGATATGATTGAAAAGATTACTAAAGAGAACTGGTTTGATTTCGATTCAATGGTTGCAACACCTGAAATGATGGTTGAACTTGGTAAAATTGGTAAAGTTTTAGGACCTAAAGGATTAATGCCAAACCCTAAGACTGGAACAGTTACTACTAATGTTGAAGCAGCTATTGAAAACATTAAAAAAGGTATGGTTGAATACCGTGCAGACTCTAATGGTAACGTACATGCTATAGTAGGTAAAGTTAGTTTTGATGAAAATAAATTAACTGAAAACTTAGTTGCATTCGTTAAAGATGTAATTAAAAATAAGCCTACTGGAGTAAAAGGAGTATTTATTAAAAATATTTCTATAAGTTCAACAATGGGGCCTGGAGTTAAATTAGATATAACAAGTTTCTAATTAACTATTTACAAATTAAAAAAAATGTAGTAAAATACATTGTAGTTTTGCCGAAGACAGTAGGTATCAGTAAATCCTACCGAGGAAATGCTTTTTAAGTTTTCCTTGTCTTCGGGGAAAACTTATATTATTATAAGGAGGAAAAATGGCAAGCGCAAAGAATCTTAAAGTTAAAGAAAACCTTGTAAGTGAAATTAATTCTAAGATAGATGAAGCTAAAACAATACTTTTAGTTGACTATCAAGGAATGACTGTTGCTGATCTAAATGCTTTAAGAGCTGACCTTAAAAAAGAAGGCTCTGACCTTAAAGTTTATAAGAACACTTTAGCAACAAGAGCATTTGCTGAAAAGGGAATCAAGTTAGATGACTATATGACTGGTCCTAATGCGTTCATATTTAGTAAAGACATCATCGAGCCAATCAAAACAATTAGCAAAGTAGCTAAAGCTAATGATAGCTTAACTATTAAAGCTGGTTACATTGATGGATCATTTGCTGATGTAAAAACTATTAACGAATATGCTAGTATTCCATCATATGAAGGATTACTTACTATGTTTGCTGGTGGCTTAATTGAACACGTAAGAAACTTAAGTATAGCACTTAACTTATATGCCGAAAATTTAGAAAAAGGAGGAAATGAATAATGGCAAAAATTGAAAACAAAGATATTATCGAAGCAATTAAAGAAAAAACTATTCTTGAAGTTAAAGAACTAGTTGATATGATGAAAGAGGAGTTTGGAGTAGATCCATCAGCAGTAGCTGTAGCTGCTGCACCAGTAGCTGCTGAAGGTGCTGGAGAAGACGATGCTGCTAAGACAGTAGTTCTTAAAGAAGCTGGAGCTCAAAAATTACAAGTAATCAAAGTTATAAGAGAAATAACTGGTCTTGGACTTAAAGAAGCTAAAGATGTTGCTGATAATGGTGGTAACATTAAAGAAAACGTTTCTGCTGATGAAGCTAATGAAATTAAGGCTAAATTAGAAGAAGCTGGTGCTACTGTAGAATTAAAGTAGTTACATTATAAACAAAGCCGCTTACAATTGTAAGTGGTTTTTCTTTATTTTTGTATTTATTTGTGGTACAATACTAGCATCAAAGGGGAAAGCACTATGGAAGAAGAAATCAAAAGTTTGGAAGAAAGAGTTATTAATGTTATAAGAGACTATGTAAATGAGCACGATAGTCTAGTGCCACTAAATGTTCAATTATTTGGTAATTTAGCTGATGGAATATGTGACATTTTATCCCCTATAATGGACTTTAAAACAGGTGAGGAATATAAAGAGTTCCCTATTTATAGCGTTTTTGAAAGAATAGAGTTTCTAAAAAGATTTTATAAAAGTATTAATATAAATATTGATTTAGATGATTTGATAAGCAAAGGAATAATTGATTTTGTTAAGGACGATTATGTAAATGAATCAATTTATGGAAAACAAATACCTAGAAGATATGGGCACAGCTACAGAAAAAATGGAACTAAACTTGTGGATGTTATAAACACTGGATACTTCCAAGATACAATAATTGCGGTGCATGAAATCGGACACCATATGGATGAAGTAATAAATTATGAAAGATGGTTGTTTAATAGTTTAATTACTGAAGGGCTTGCAGAAACATGGTCTCTTATCTATAAAGACTTTTACAAAAACGAGCATAGAGATGAAATAAATTATCTTAATATAAATAGACTAAGATATTTTTATGAAGAAGCAAAATATGTTAGAGACACTATTCCATTTCTATTTGTCTATACTAAATACTCAACTATAGATAAAGAAAAATTTGAAAAAGAATTTGAGGGTATTAATTATGAAGAAGCGCTGGTAAGACTAAAAAAGTATAATCCGAACTGGTTTGATAGTAAAGTTGAATACATGTTTTCTTCAGTGCTTTCTTGTTACTTATTTTATAAATACAAAGAAAATGAGAAGTTCCTGCAAAAGATAATTGATCTTCATAAACCTATTGATTTTAAAGAAATGGAAAAGGCGATAAAAAGTATTGGTTTAGATAGTAGTTTTGAATCAGCAGGAAATGCATTACTTGAAAGTTTAAAAAGATATACTGATGAATTAATTAATGAAAGAGAAAGGAGAATGTAATGGAACATTATTTTACAAATAACGAAAACTTAAAGAGTGAGTTTAGAAATATAGTTTATAAATACAAAACT
>CADBRE010000129.1 GCA_902797005.1 uncultured Erysipelotrichaceae bacterium
AGGAGAGAAGTATATGAGACTTAAACATATAAAAGGTAGTGAAGAGGTAGTAGCTTCTTCAAGTGTAGTAATAAAAAATCCTGAAAAATATAAAGGAAACTTCAAAAGTCTATTCAATAATAAAAATAAGATATATCTAGAAATTGGTATGGGTAAAGGGTCATTCCTAATTGAACATGCTAGAAGAAATCCTAACATAAATTATATTGGCTTTGAAAAATATCCGAGTGTGCTTTTAGGTGCTATTAAAACTATTGAAGAAGAAGGCTTAACTAATATAAAAATAATATGTGGTGATGCTATACATATAGATGAAATTTTCTATAAAGAAATAAGCAAACTATATTTAAACTTTTCTGATCCATGGCCTAAAGCTAGACATGAAAAGAGAAGACTTACTAGTAGTGTGTTCTTAAAGAAATATAACACTATATTTAAAAGATTAAAAGTAATCGAGCAGAAGACAGATAATGATGACTTATATGCATATAGCTTAGAAAGTTTTAAAAAAAATCATTACTTTATTGTAAAAAAGAATACTAATTACTTTGATGAAGTCAGAACAGAGTATGAAAACAAGTTTATAAATAAAGGAAAAAATATAAATTATGTTAAAGTAATCAAGTTTTAAATGTAAACTGTGTGTAAATTTATTTTACATAAAAAACACACTATTAATTTAGAAAAAACTTTGTTATAATAACTATAGAAGTGGGTGAAACAAGTGAAGAAAATACTAGTCTTATTATTAACTATATTGTTTATAACTGGATGCTCAGGCAAACTAAATGAAAGAGATTTAAATAGGTCTATAAACGAAGTTAAAAAAGTTATTTCTTCTAAACAACCACATTCAAATGCCTATGCAATAGGGTTTAAATACTATAAGCCAAGGGATTTTTCAGTGCTAGAAGACAAAGGGTTTAACCAAACTTTATTACATAACTCAAATAAGTATTACCTAAATGTTGATGTAAATGCATATTACTATAAGTTTAAATCAAACTTTGAAAAAGAAAGCGATGACTATTATAGCAGTAGCTTTCAAAATGATGGTTTAGAAGGATATGTGAGAATTAAAAAACCAAATAATGATTACTTTTACATAAAAATGATGTATAATTATAGCTATGTGGAGGTAAGTGTTACTGAAAACGAAATATATGATGCTATAATAGATTCAAGTATAATTTTATCATCAATAAAATATAACGATAAAATAATAAGCACATATATGGGAAATGCTGTTTCTAGTTCATTAGAAAGTAAATACGAAGTTAAAAAACCAAAGCAAGAAAAAACTGAAAGACAAAATGTATTAGACTATTACGAAGGTAATAATCAAAATTAAGAAAGAGGTGCAATATGGGACTATTTAATAAGATAATTAATGTGTTCTATGACGAGGAACCAGAAGAAGAAGTTAAGAAAGAGGAAGTAAAAAGGGAAGAAAAACCTGCCCCTAAGCCAGTAAGTGAATTTACTAGGCCAAGAGTAGAAGAAGTGAGAATTCCTAAAGAGGAAATACCTGTTAGAAGAGAAGTAAAAACTCCAGAATATAATGAAGAAATATCTGAAAGAGAACTATTTAGAACTGAAGCTAAGGAGTTTAAATTCCCTGTAGTTGAAGAAGAAATTAGAGAAGTTCCAAAGGTAAGAAGAAGTGGCATTAGTTTTGAAGAAGAAAAACCTCTAAGAAGAGAAGTAAGACAAGAAAGAAGAGAAATGCCTAAAGTAGAAGTTAAAGAAACTAGTGCAAAAGTATTTAAACCTTCTCCAATAATTAGTCCAGTGTTTGGAATTCAAGATAAAAACTATTCCAAAGATGAGATTAAACAAAGACAAGAACCAATAATTAGACACGAATCTAAAGACATGAACTATGACAGTGTTAGAAGAAAAGCTTATGGTACACTTGAAGATGAACTTGAAAATACACTTTCTAGTATTACTAAAGATGAAACAGTAGAAAAAGTAGTTGAAGAAGCAAATAATTTTGATAAAGAAGAGAATAATAAAAGTATTGAGGATTTATTAAATGAAATAGAGATTAATAAGAATATGTCTATAGGTGATATAGAGGAGAGAATTAAAGATTTACATGAAGAAAAAGAAAAGCTAGACAACTCTTTTAATGATACCAAAGAAGAACCTTTAGAAACAGTTCCTTCACATTCATTCCTAGATGATAGCAATAAAGTTGCTAAGGATGAAGAAGAGAGTGATGATTCTTTTGACAAAACACTTGAGCATGATCTATTCAATTTAATAGATTCAATGTATGAAGAAAGGGATGAAAAGTGATGGCTGACACATTATTAGTAATACTTTATATAGCATTAATAGTTTTTGTAATAGCATTAATAGTTCTTTGCATAAAATTAATAGGAACACTTACTAGAGTAGACTATTTAGTAGAAAACATTACAAGAAAAGCAGAGAGTTTAGACAGTGTATTCGAAACTATTGATAACATTACAAATAGTGTAAACTCTATAAGCGATAGAGTTTTAGGAGCGGTTTTAGGTTTTACAAAAAAATTAATAGGTAAAAAGAAAGGTGAAAAAGATGAGTAAAAGAGGATTTGGAAAATTTGTATTAGGAGCAGGAATTGGTGCTGGACTTGCACTTCTATTCGCACCACAAGAAGGAAGTAAAACAAGAAAAGAATTAAAAGAAAAGATGGATGAGCTATTAGAAAAAGCTAAAGCTATTGATCCAAATGATGTTAAAGAAGACATTATTACTAAAGTTAATGATTTAAAAGATGCAGTTAAAGATTTAGATAAAGAAAAAGCTTTAGATATGGCTAAGAAAGGCGCTAAAGTAGTTGAAAAGAAAGCTAATGAACTTTATGAAACTGCTAAAGACAAAGCTACACCAGTAGTAGAAAAAGCAGTTAAAGAAGTAAAAGCTACTGCTGTAAAAGCTGCTAAAGAAGTTGTTGAAAGATTAGAAGAAGAGGAAACAACTACTAAAAAAACAACTAAGAAAACTAAATAAGTCTTTACAAAAATAATAGTAAATGCTAAAATAACAAGTATTAAAACAAATGAAGAAAGACGTTATGCATATGAGTTTTATAGAGAACTAGTGCTTGGTGGAAACTAGTAAATGATGTGTATATGAATCACTTTCAGATGTCCTTTAGGGATAAGCTAAAGGCCCATAAGTGGGTTAAAATAATAAGTATAAATTAAGGTGGTACCACGGTTAATTCGTCCTTTGGTGGCCATCTTTTTATTTTGGAGGGAAAATATGTACAAAGAATTAAATAACATGAAAACTAGCGAAAGAGAAAAAGAAGTGCTAGAAAAATGGAAAAGAGAAAAGACATTTGAAAAGAGTGTAGAAAAAGGAAAAGAACCATGGGTGTTCTATGATGGGCCAATCTACGCTAATGCAAAACCTGGGATACACCATGTATTTGGAAAAACTATTAAAGATGCTTTTTGCAAATATAAAACTATGAATGGTTATAAAGTAGTAAGAAAGATTGGACTTGATACTCATGGACTTCCAATTGAAGTTAATGTAGAAAAGAAACTTGGATTTAAATCTAAAGCAGATATAGAAAAGTTTGGTATAGAAAATTTCTGCAAAGAATGTAATAATGAAACTGCTACTAACATAGATGAAGTTAAAAAAGTAACTGATATGATGGGACAATTTATTGACCAAGATAATCCATATATAACATGCACGAATGACTATATTGAATCAGAGTGGTGGATAATAAAAGAAATGGAAAAGAAAGGACTAATCTACTATGGTAATAAAGTCCTTTGGTACTGTCCTAGATGCGGAACTGAGCTTTCATCTAACGAAGTAGCCCAGGGTTATCAAGAAGACCCAGTTAACTCTTTAATCTTACCATTCAAGAAAAAAGATGAAGATGTATATTTCTTAGTTTGGACAACTACTCCTTGGACACTAATTGCAAACGTAGCTTTATGTGTAAATCCTGAACTTACTTACGTTTTAGTAGAAAGTATGGGATACAAATTCATAATAGCAGAAAGCTTAATGGAAAAGGTTCTTGGCGAAGAAGTAACTGTACTTGAAAAATACAAAGGTACTGACTTAGTTGGAGAAAAATACGAACAACTTATGCCTTTCGTAACTCCTGAAGGTGATTGCTTCAGAGTAGTTGCTGACAAATACGTAACTGCTGAAGACGGTACTGGTATAGTACACATCGCACCTGCATATGGAGAAGACGATAACCGTGTATGTAGAGAAAATGGTATTGGTTTTGTAAATCCAGTTGGGGCTGATGGAAGATACACAGAAGGACCTTGGGAAGGAAGACTAGTAACTGATGAAGAACTAGCGATAGATGTAATAAAATACTTAAAAGAAAATGATAAACTATTTAAGAAAATCAAGTTTACTCATGACTATCCTCATTGCTGGAGATGTAAAAGTCCACTAATTCAATATCCAAAGCCAGCTTGGTATGTAGAAACAACTAAAGTAAAAGAAGATATAATAAAAGCTAGTAAAGAAATAAATTGGCATCCATCATATATTGGAGAAAAAAGATTTGGTAACTGGCTAGACAATATGGTTGACTGGGGTATATCTAGAAATAGATACTGGGGATGCCCAATGCCTATATGGACTTGCGAATGCGGCCATAGAGAAGTAATAGGTTCACTAGCAGAATTACAAGAAAAAGTAATGGAAGACATTGATGTAAAAACAATCGAGCTTCATAGACCTTATGTAGATGATTTATATATCAAATGCGAAAAATGTGGCAAAACAATGTCTAGAGTAAAAGATGTTATGGATGTTTGGTTTGACTCAGGTGCCATGCCTTATGCACAATATCACTATCCATTTGAAAACAAAGAATTATTTGAAAGTCAATTCCCAGCCCAGTTTATAGCAGAAGGTGTAGACCAAACTCGTGGATGGTTCTATGTTCTACTTGTAATATCTACAATAATATCAGGAGAAAGCAGCTTCAAAAATGTAGTAGTAAACGATATGTTGCTAGATGCTGAAGGTAAGAAAATGTCTAAATCAACTGGTAACATCATAGATCCAATAGAAATAATGAGCGAATACGGAGCAGATGCAGTAAGATGGTACATGATGAGTGCTTCTCCAGTATGGACACCACTAAAGTTTGATAGAGAAGGTGTAAAAGAAGTAAACTCTAAATTCATATCAACACTTAAAAATACATATAACTTCTTTGTAATGTACGCGAATGCTGATAAGTTAGAAACTAAAGACTTTGCTAGCAGCACAGAATATGAAGAAATAGATAGATGGTTACTTTCTAAATATAATACTTTAGTAAAAGAAGTGACTAATGCTTATGAAGAATTTGATTTAAACAAAGTAGTAAAACCTATAGTAGAGTTCTTAAACGAAGACTTATCTAACTGGTATATAAGAAGAAACAGAAGAAGATTCTGGAAAGGCGAGCTTGATTCTTCTAAATTAGCTGTATATAAAGTAACATATGATGTACTTGCTGGAGTATCAAAACTAATTGCTCCAATCGCACCATACATATCTGAAGAAATATATACTAACTTAACTGGAGAAGAAAGTGTTCATTTAGCTTCTTGGCCAGAATATGATGAAACTCTTGTTGATGAAAAACTAGAAAACAAAATGGACTTAGTAAGAGATTTAATAAGTCTAGGAAGAAATGCTAGAGAAGAAGCAAACATCAAAATAAGACAGCCACTTTCTAAAGTACTTTTAGACAGCACAAACAAAGAAGTAATAGGTGATTTAACTGAACTTATAAAAGAAGAGTTAAATGTAAAAGAAGTGGAGTTTGTTACTGATGCAAGTCTTTACCTAGAATACACTGTTAAACCTAACTTTAAAGAAGTAGGTAAGATATTTGGAAAGAATGTTAATGACTTTGCAAAACTACTAAGCACATACACTAAAGAAGATATAGATAATGTAGAAGGCAAGACAATCGAGCTTAATGGTGAAACATATACATTAAATAAAGATATGCTTGATATAAGACTATCTTCTAAAGAAGGATATGATGCAGTAAGTGATAGTAAAAACTATATAATACTAGATACTACTGTAACAGAAGAATTAAAGTATGAAGGTATATTAAGAGACTTAGTAAGACAATGCCAAGTTCTTAGAAAAAATATAGGACTAGACATAAGTGATAGAATCAACATCAAAATAGAAACTTCAGAAGATATAAAAGCTAATGTAATAGACAAATATAGAGATGAAATAGAAAGCGAATTACTTGCGACACTAGTAGAAGACTTAAGCACTGAAGCACTAGACTACACTGATGACGAAGGTAACTCATACAAGATTCAAATAGAAAAGAAATAATAATAAAGGTACTTGAATAAGACAAGTGCCTTTTAAAATACAAAAAATGTCATGACCAAAACTTTTTGTTGCATTTTTGGTACGAATGTGCTATAATACGTTTCGAAACCGAAGGAGGGGTTTGAAATGAAGGAATTAGAAAAGGTTTTAGAAGATAAGGATTTCCTTGATTTAGAATTAAGAGAAGGGAAAGATTATGTACTTGAATGTATCAAAAATGGGTTAATTAGAGATATTAATGAGTCAGGTATAG
>CADBRE010000130.1 GCA_902797005.1 uncultured Erysipelotrichaceae bacterium
AGTACCTTATCAACAAATCCTTTTATTTTAGTTTTTATTTCTCTTTCTATATCTATTTCTATTCTTTTTTCATTCCATACTTCATTATGTGAAGAATATGTATATTGTTCTTTTATTGTTTCTATTACAAAAGACACTTCTTGCTTTAAAGTTTTTATAAAGAATAAATCTTTACTTGTTAATTCTTCATTCTGTAAATAGTCTTTTACATATTCATCATAAACTAAATTAACATCTTTATTTTCATCATCTAAGCATACTTCTAAACAATGATGAAATAAGTTTCCTATAAATTGATCTAATGTCTTTTCAAACTTTCCTATTCTTAATATATTACTCATATAAAACTTGAATGGGCACTTATAATAATCACTTATATTTGAATAAGAAAAAGTTATATTTCCATCTATTTTGCTTTTTATTTTTTCGCTATCTATGTGAGTGTATTTGTTGTCATATGTATTGTAATCTATATCATATGTATTAATTAAAAGTGTTGTTGCGTCTTTCTCTTCATTATACTTTATAAATGAATCTATGTTTTCAGTTAATTTTAATTTGTTGAAGTCGTCAGAATATGTTGAATATTCAACTTTTTTCTTAACTTTAGTTAGACTCTCACTTTCAATTAATGGACTAGGCATATAGCTATTAAAGTTATCATTTAACTTATAAGTGATTACTAAGTTCTTTATATTTTTAAATGCTTTTAAATATGCAGTTTTTATTTCAGTATTATATTCATATGATTTATCTAAATACCTTGGTTTTATTTCGTCATTAATGTAGTCTTCATCTTTTTTTATTTTTGGTGTGTTTTCTAAATTAAAACCTATCATAAATACATAATCATTATCAGTGAATGTATTATCTAAAATGTCAGTAACTTTAATTTCATTTTTATAACCACTTTCAGTTAGCTTAACTTTTTTTAGTTCCTCTTCAATCATATCTTTTACAGATAATAGATTATCTATCCAGTAGTATGTATTTATTAAACCTATAATTAAATTATATACTTTTTGATTATATTCATTTGTTTTGATATCAAATGTGTCTTCCAATGTTTTTATTATTTCATTTTTATCTTCACTTAAGTTCTCTAGTAAAAATGATCCAATATATGTATCATATAGTGATGTCTCTTTTTTTAAAGATATTGGTAAGTTATAAAGTTTAAATAATCTTTTAATGGTAAAGAAGTATTCATCTGAGTAATTAGTTAAGTAAATACTATTTATGTTTATTCCTTTTTCTAGAAGCCTTGATATTTCTTCACATACAAAAGCTATTTCGTCTTCTATAGTGTTTAATTCATACACTTCATGAGAATAGTTTTTTTCTTCTTTATTAATTATTTTTACATCAACATATTTATTTGCTTCCTTTATTAGATGCATATTGTATTTGCTTATATAGTCAAAGCCATATACATATAATTTATTTTTACTTTTTAAAAGCTCTGTGAATAAGTTATCTTTTATTAACAATTTATTTGATTCTAAATCTTCTTTTATTTCTTTTAAAAATGTTATTTTGGAAAGGCTTGAGTTAACATCATCTACATAATACATATTTTCTATTAGTTCTTTTGCTATGCTATAAGTTTTACTATATTTTTGCATTACATAGTTTATTGCTTGATTATCATAATTAAAATATAATCCATTTTTTAAATCATTAAATGATATGAATTTTATGTTAACAAGTAGTGAGTTTTCATCTATGTATTTTAGTATTTTTTCTTTAACACTAGAAGGAGTTACAAATAACACATCACCTTCTATTTCTTCTATAAACTTCATATTACCACCATAATTTATTTTACCATAATAAAAAGATAAAGCATATAATCTTTATCTTAATTTTAATGTATTTTGTTCTTATTATTTATTTCATGATAGTGCATTACTATTTCTTTATCATAGTATTTTATTTTACCTTCTGGTAATATTAGCAGTCTTTCTATATTAAGAGTATCAACAAAGTCTGGGTTGTGTGATACTACTATCATACTTCCTTTGAAAGAAGAGAATACTTCTCCAATTAGTTTTTGTGTTTGTGGATCTAAGTGGTTTGTAGGCTCATCTAATACTAAAAGATTAGCTTTTTCTACTACTAGTTTTGCTAAAGCAACGCGCGCTTTTTCTCCAGGAGATAAAACTTTAACTTTTTTAAATACCTCATCTCCGGTAAATAAGAATTTTGATAATAAACTTCTTATTTCTTTATTGTTAAGATTAGTATCATAGAAATTATCAAATATTGACTTTTCAACATCTAAAGTTTCTAGTTCTTGTGCATAGTATGCTATTTTAGTTTTAGGTGCTTTTTTTATTTGTCCTTCTAGTGGAGATAATGAGCCTACAATTAGTTTTAAAAGTGTACTTTTACCAGCACCATTTTCGCCGACTATTAAGAACTTCTCTCCTTTTCCTAAAGTAAAGGTTAAGTTATTTATTAAGTTATTAGGACTATTTGAATCATATTTAAAGGATAAATTAGATATTTCTATTGGGTAATTATTCTCTTCTGTTTCTAAATCAATGGTAAAGCTAGCCTGTTTATTTTGTAATGGTGCTTCTATTTTATTTTCTAATAGTTTTTCAAGTTTCTTTTCTCTATCCTGAGCCATTTTCTTTCTTTTACCTGAAGATGTTTTATATTTTTCTACTATAGCTCTTAGTTTATCTTCTTCTTTTTGCTGAGAAGCGGCTTCTCTTTCTAAGGCTAATTCTCTTGCTTCTTCCTGTTTTATGAATGAACTGTAGTTTCCATCAAAGAGTGAAAAACTTTTAGTTCTTTTATCAAGGAATAGAGTTTTAGTAGTTACTTCATCTAAGAATTTTGTATCATGTGAAATTATAAGTACAGTGTTATTATAATTTTTTAAAAAGTTTGTAACATATTCTCTAGTTTCTGAATCTAAGTGATTGGTAGGTTCATCAAGTAACATTACATCAGGGTTAGAATATAATAGTTTAGCAAAAGCTACTTTTGATTTTTGACCTCCTGACAGTTCATTTAACTTTTTGTATAGAAGATCGTCATTAATATTCATTCCTTCAATGATTTCTAAAAGTATATTTTCAGCATTATACTGATCAAGTACTTCTAATTTTTTTTGAATCTTATCAATTTTTTGATAGATTATCTTTTCACTAGCTGCATCATTAGCTAGTTCTTCATAGCATTTAGCGAGTTCATCATTTAATTCTTTTATGGGTCTTCCACTCATCAAATAGTCTAATACAGTTTCATTCATATCTTTTGCATCATCTGAAAGAACCTGTGCAAGCCAATTAACTCTCGCTCCATTTTTAAAAATAACCTTTCCACTTGTTGGTTCTTCAATATTCATAAGTACTTTAAAAAGTGTGGTTTTACCTGCTCCATTGACGCCTACAACGCCTATTTTTTCATCGTCAGGTATGTATAAATTAACATCTTCAAATATTGTTTGAATACCATAAGACATACTTAAATTCTTTAATTGCATATAATCTCCTTACTGTTAAGAATCACAAAACTTATTATACATTATAATAATGCTAGTGTCACTTTTATAATATTAAATATTCACTTTATATTATATTTAAGCAAAAAAAAAGCAGGCAACTTGCTATTTTCGCATACACTATCTTCGCCGTAAAAGTGCTTAACTTCTGTGTTCGAGATGGA
>CADBRE010000131.1 GCA_902797005.1 uncultured Erysipelotrichaceae bacterium
CTTTAGCTTTATCCCAGTTTTCGTTTTTCCTATTATTGTTTATATCTTCTACAAGTCCTGGTATACTAGATAGATAATTAAAAAAACAATCAATTTACTGATTGCTATTTATTAGAAATGGTGCCGGTTAAAGGACTTGAACCATCGACCTTGCGCTTATCAGACGCACGCTCTAACCAGCTGAGCTACAAGCCCGTTCTTTTAAAGAACCTTCTTAATTTTATAATACTTTTTTAAAATAATCAAGCATAAATTGTTAAAAAGTGTTCAATTTTTCACAATATTTTAAAAAAAGTAACAAAAATGTTCTGAATAATGGTAAAATGTCTCTAGTGATTTTTATGAGAAGTGTATATATTCATATTCCATTTTGCCAAAGTATATGTAGTTATTGTGATTTTTGTAAGATGCTACATGTTGATGTGTGGGCAAGTGAATATCTAATTAATTTAGAAAAAGAAATAATAAAGTATTATGATAATGATGAAGTTAAGACTATATATATAGGTGGAGGAACTCCTAGCTGTTTAAGCACGGCTAATCTTCAAAAACTGATGCAGACTATTAAAATATTTAAAACTAATCATTTAGAAGAGTTTACATTTGAAATGAATGTTAATGATATTACTGAAGAAAAGCTTAAAATATTAAAAGAAAATGGTGTTAATAGAATAAGCATAGGAATAGAGTCTTTTAATAAATATAATTTGAAATATTTAAATAGAAAGCATAGTAAAGAAGAAATTAAAGCTAATGTAGCGCTAGTAAAGAAATATTTTGATAATGTAAGTATTGATTTGATATACGCGCTTCCTATAGAAAGTATGATGACTTTAAGAAAAGATGTTAAAGAAGTTTTAAAACTAAAAGTTCCTCATATAAGTACTTATAGCTTAATAATAGAAAATAATACTATCTTAGGTGTAAGAGGTGTTAAACCAATAGATGAAGATCAAGACTATGAAATGTATAAATACATAACTAAAAAGCTTAAGAAAAAAGGTTATATACATTATGAAGTTAGTAACTTTGCTAAAGAAGGTTTTGAAAGTAAACATAATCTAACATACTGGGATAACGATGAATACTATGGTTTTGGACTAGGCGCAGCCGGATATATTGATGGGGTTAGATATGAAAACACAAGAAGCTTTAACACTTATTTAAAAGGTGAATATAGATTTAATGAAGTAGTTTTATCACAAAGAGAGACTATGGAAAATCATGTAATGCTAGGATTAAGAAAGCTAAAAGGTATAGATATAAAAGAGTTTTTTGATAGATTTGGCACTAATGTACAAGATGAGTTTAATATAACACCTTTAATTAAAGAAGGCCTATTAAGACTAGAAGGGCAGATGCTTTATATCCCTGAAAATAAGATATATATAATGAATGAGATATTAAATAAGATATTGGAGTAAGCATTAACAATTTGTTAGTGCTTTTTTTCTTATATTATTATATAATTATTAAGAAGAAAGAAGATGGATATATGAAAGAAATATTAAAAACATTATCAAAATATAAATGGTCTATTCTTTTAGTAATAGGTTTATTAATAGGTCAAGCATATTGTGATTTAGCTCTTCCTACATATACATCTAATATAGTAAATGTAGGTATTCAACAAGGTGGTATAGAAAATATAACACCAAAAGCTATGAGAGAAGAAACTTATAATGGTATTAAATACTATTTGGCAGGAGAGGAACTAGAGAAGTTTACTTCTTCATATAAGTTAATACTTAAAGGAAACGAAAACTATATAAAAGACTATAGTGCACTTAATAATGAAAATATATATCTTTATGTTGGAAAAGAAGAATTAGATGATATTATTATGATGCCTTTGATGAGTAATCTTTCTAAAGAAACTGAGGGAATGAATTTAGGCTTTTTAGGTGGCGATATAACTAAGAATGAGGCACTTATTAAATCTGGACTAATTTCAGTAATTAGAAGTGAATATGTTTCTTTAGGAATGGACCTTGAGAAAGTACAGATGGACTATATATATAAAGTTGGATCTAAGATGATTTTAGTTGCGCTACTAGCTTTTACGTTAACTGCAATAAGTGTGTATTTATCAAGTAAAATATCTGCTGGTTTTGCCCGTGATTTAAGAGAAAAGATGGTAAGCAAAGTACTTGATTTCGAACCTCAAGATTTAGCTAAGTTCTCACAAGCATCACTAATAACTAGATGCACCAATGACATAGTGCAGGTTCAAGGTCTTATTATGGCTTTCTTAAGAATTATAATATTCGCACCTATAATGGCAGTGGGTGCTATAACTAAAGTAAGTGGTTCATCTCTTTCATGGATAATAATTGTATCAGTAATTGCAATATTTATTCTAATGCTAGTGTTATTCTTCGTAGTAGTACCTAAGTTCAAACTATTCCAAGACTTACTAGACAAACTAAACCTAGTATCACGAGAGAATCTAAATGGGCTAGGTGTAATAAGAGCATTTGCTAATGAAAAAGAAGAGGAAAAAAGATTTGATGAAGCAAACAGAGCGTTAACTAAAAATGGTTTATTTGTAAATAAAGCTATGTCTATAATGATGCCAACACTAACATTTTTAATGAACTCAGTTGCAATTATAATAATTTGGTTTGGCGCGAATGAAGTAAATACATTTAACATGCAAGTAGGAGATTTAATAGCTTTCATAACTTATACAATGCAAATAATAATGTCATTCTTAATGATAAGTATGGTAGCAATAATGCTTCCAAGAGCTATAGTTTCTATAAAGAGAATAAATGAAATATTTAAAACAGAAAAGAAAGTTAAAGATAAAGAAAAGACTAAGAAGTTTACTGGTGATTGTTCAGTAGAGTTTAAAGATGTATATTTTAGATATCCTGACGCTAATGAAGATGTTTTAAGAAACATTAACTTTAAAGCTGAAAAAGGAACAACAACTGCATTTATTGGGAGTACTGGATCAGGTAAATCTACACTTATTAATTTAATACCTAGATTTTATGATGTAACTGGCGGAAAGATATTAATTAATGGAGAAGACATTAGAGATGTAAAACTAGAAGATTTAAGAGACTTAATAGGTTATGTACCTCAAAAAGGTAAACTATTTAAAGGAACTGTAATGTCTAATTTAGAGTTTGGGCAAAAGAAAAAGGATGAAGAACAAGCTAAAGAAGCTGCTAGAATTGCGCAGGCAGAAGAGTTTATTTTAGAAGAAGAAAAGGCTTACGATAGAGAAATAAGTGAAGGTGGAACTAACGTAAGTGGAGGCCAAAGACAAAGGTTATCAATTGCAAGAGCCCTAGCTAAACCAAGTGAAATACTTATATTTGATGATTCTTTCTCAGCACTTGACTTTAAAACAGATGCTGCACTTAGAAAAGAACTAGCTAAACACACTAAAGATAAAATAGTATTTATAGTTGCACAAAGGGTTTCATCAATCATGCATGCAGATAACATTATAGTACTCAATGAAGGTGAGATAGTAGGCATGGGAACTCACGAAGAACTACTAAAAACTTGTGATGTATATAGAGAAATAAAGATAAGCCAGCTAGGAGAGGAGGATTAAAATGGGACCACATGGAAAAAGAGAAAAAGCAAAAGATGCTAAAGGTACAATAAAAAAACTAGTTAAATCCTTAAAAAGATATTATCCTTTACTAATAGTGATATTTATATTCTCAGTCTTAGGAACAATATTTACAATAGTCGGGCCAAAGGTTTTAGGTAATGCTACAACCGAAGTGTTTAATGGACTAATCTCAAAACTAACTGGTGGAGCAGGAATAGACTTTAATAAACTTCATAAAATACTTTTAACAATATTAATTCTTTATATTATAAGTGCTTTATTTAATTACTTTGAAGGTATAATAATGGCTAATATATCTCAAAAATATACTGAAGACTTAAGAAAAAAAGTAAATAGAAAAATAGAAAAATTGCCATTTAGTTACTTTGATAAAACAAGTACTGGTGATGTTCTTTCACTAATTACAAATGATATAGATACAATAAACCAAAACTTAAATAGAAGCGCGACTGAAGTAATAACAAGTATTACTATGATAGTAGGTATACTTATAATGATGCTTTCAATAAATGTATCAATGACTATAGTAACACTAGTAATATTGCCTATAAGTTTATTATTAAGTGGATTATTTGTTAAAAAAAGTCAAAACTATTTTAATGAAAGACAGGAAAGACTTGCGACAGTAAACTCCTCTGTAGAAGAAACATTAGCTGCTCATACTGTAGTAAAAGCCTTTAATGCAGAAAAGAAAGTTTTAAATAATTTAGATGAAGAAAACTCTAAACTTTATAACTCTACATGGAAAAGTAATTTCTATGGAGGACTAATGCATCCGATTATGATTTTTATAGGAAACCTAGGTTATGTCGTTGTAGCAATACTCGGTGGAATAAATGCGGCAAGAGGTAAGATAACTGTAGGTAATATTCAGTCATTCATAACATATACTAAAAACTTTACTAATCCAATAGCTAATCTAGCAAGCATATTCACAGAACTTCAATCTATGCTTGCAGCATCCGAAAGAGTCTTTACTTTCCTAGATGAAGAGGAAGAACAGCGAGTTTCTAATCCAGTAAAATTAGACAACATAGAAGGCAAAGTGGAATTTAAGAATGTTAAGTTCGGTTACACCGAAGACAAAATAATCATTAATAACTTTAGTGCAGTAGCTAAACCTGGAATGAAAATTGCAATAGTTGGCCCTACTGGAGCAGGTAAGACAACTTTAGTAAAACTTCTTATGAGGTTTTATGATGTCAATAGTGGTGAAATACTACTAGACGGAGTAAACATAAATAATATGGATAGAGATGATCTTAGAAAAGCATTCGGTATGGTACTTCAAGACACTTGGCTATTTAGCGGAAGTATAATGGATAACTTAAGATATGGAAAGTTAGATGCTAGTGAAGAAGAGATAATTAAAGCTGCTAAACTAGCACATGTTCATCACTTTATACAAACTCTTCCCGGAGGATATGATATGGAGCTTAATGAAGAAGTAAGTAACATATCAGAAGGGCAAAAACAGCTTCTAACAATTGCAAGAGCAATACTATCTAATCCAAAATTATTAATACTAGATGAAGCTACTTCATCAGTAGACACTAGAACTGAAGAGCTAATACAAAAAGCAATGGATGAACTTATGCAAAACAGAACATCATTTATAATTGCACATAGACTATCCACTATAAAAAATGCAGATTTAATACTAGTCTTAAATGACGGAGATATAGTAGAGCAAGGAACACACACTGAACTTCTTAAAAAAGGTGGCTTCTATAGTAAACTATACAATAGTCAGTTTGAAGAGGTGTAATTTTTTCAATAAAGTAGTTGAAATATACTACTTTTTTTGATACACTATTGTTGTAGATAGAAGATAGAGACTTTATTAAAAATGTTTCAAAAAAGAACAAATCTACAAATTTTGTCATTTAAAGGAGACATAAAAAGATGAAAAAAGCACTAGATTTCACGCCTGTAGTTAATATTGCACAGGGGGGGGGGGCAAAATAAATTAAGTAAACCTCTAGAAGTTTTAGTGTACTTTAATATAAACACATACTAGTTTTGTATGTGTCTTTTTTGTGGCCTTAAATAATGGAAGGAGAGAAAAGAATATGACAAAACAAAGAAACTATTTGATGATATCTATAGTAAGTATTTTATTATTAACTATAGGTCTTTCAGTAGCGTACTTTACAGTACAAATTGAGGGGGAAGGAAAAACAATATCTGTAGATTCAGCTAATCTAAAGGTAATATTTACTGATAATGAAACAATATCAGTAAACAATGTAAAACCAGGATGGCAAACATCTAAAACATTTAGTGTAGAAAGTCAGACAGATGAGCTATACTACTATAACATCAAGATAGACGACTTACTAAATACTTTAGAAACAAGATTTTATCTTCAATACAAGATAGTATCAGCTAAAGGATTTAACACAGTAAGTAATGATGACAACTGGGTAGTAGTGCCTAACATGAGCATCGCAACAGACACAGTAATAGCATACAACATACCACTAGCAGTACAGGATACACACGAGTATACTATCTACTTTAGATATGTAAATAA
>CADBRE010000132.1 GCA_902797005.1 uncultured Erysipelotrichaceae bacterium
AGTATCTCCAGAAGATATTATGTTTATTGATGATACTACAGTTAATATAGAAAATGCCAAAAAAAGAGGATGGAATACTTGCCAAGCCTTTGGATATGAACTAGACAAGATAAAGGATTCTATTGAAAAATTTATAGGATACAAATTAGAATCTGAAAGTAACGGTAAGAAAATGTAATAAATAAAGGAGTTGATCCAAATGAATGAAAATAAAACAAATATAAATTGGTATCCAGGCCACATGGCTAAGACAAAGAGACAAATTAAAGAAAGTATAGATTTAGTAGATATAGTATTACTATTAGTTGATGCAAGAATCCCTAAAAGTACATTCTTGCCAGATATAGAGGAGTATACAAAAGGCAAAGAAAAAATAATTGTGTTCAGCAAGTATGACTTATGTGATAAAGAAAGAACAAAAGTGTTTCAAAAGGAATATGAAGAAGAAGGTTACAAAGCAATAATGTCTGATATAAATGACAAAAATATAAAAAATATAATAATCAATGCTGTTAATACATCAATGGAAAAAGTAAACCTTAAAAGAAAAGAAAAAGGATTGCTTCCAAAAAAGGCGAGAGTAATGATCGTGGGTGTTTCTAATGTCGGTAAATCCACTTTAATCAATAAACTTGTAAATAAGAAAGCTGTTAATGTAGGTAACATGCCTGGTGTTACAAAGAACATAAGTACCATAAAGATTAATGATAAAATTGATTTGATTGATACTCCTGGTGTTTTATGGCCTAAAATTGATGATGAAAAAGTTGCCTTAAATCTAGCAAGTATGACAATAATTAAAGAAGAAGTTTTGCCACTAGATAGAGTAGCTATTTATATATTAGAAACTTTAAGTGAAAGATATCCTTCCAAACTAAAAAAAGTATTTGGTATTGATTCATTTAATATAGATGAAGTTTATGAAAAATATATAGATATTAGTAAATATAAAAATATTCCATTACTAAGTGGAGAAGCTGATTATGATAGAGTAAACTCTTATATTATAAATTGCATTAAAAATGAAACCATAAAAGAAATTACTTTTGATTAGTATCTTGATATTTCTCTTCTTTCTAGATATAATTTAATTAGAAAGAGGAGATTTTAATATGTTTGATGAAAATGAAGTAAAAGCAAGAATGGAAAAGGTAATAGAAAACTTAGATAGTAGATTTACAACTGTAAGAGCAGGAAGAGCAAACCCTAATATTTTAAATGGAATAACAATTGAGTATTATGGAACACCTACTGCAATTAATGCTGTTGCAACTGTATCTGTTCCAGAAGCTAGACAGCTTATGATTAAGCCTTTTGATAAAAGCTTGCTTAAAGAAATTGAAAGAGCTATATATGCAGCTGAACTAGGAATGGCGCCTACTAACAATGGTGAAGTTATTTATCTTACAGTTCCAGAACTAACTGAAGAAACCAGAAGAAACTATGTTAAACAAGTTAAAGAAATGACTGAAGAAGCTAAAATAGCTTTAAGAAATATTAGACAAGACGCTAATAATGATATCAAGAAGGATGAATATCCAGAAGATGAAGAAAAAATGTACTTAGAAGAAGTACAAGACTTAATTAATAAATACAATGTTAAAGTAGATGAAAAGTTTAAAGAAAAAGAATCAGAACTAATGAGTATTTAAAAAAATTAAAATTATGCCAATTTTAAAAATTGAAAGAGAAGATATTCAAAAAGGGTGCTTCAATATTTAATATTGAGGTGCTTTTTGTATCTAATAATGCACACCTTCCAAAATTATAGTGTAGGATTTTCAATTTTGAAGATCCAATTCCAAAATTTGCGAGTTTGCATTAAAAACCCACTATATGTTAGAGTATTTTCCTAAGAGAAAGGAGAACTCTAATGAGGGCAGCTTTAAGATATAAAGACGTAACAAAAACATGGCTTGAAAAGGCAACTCCTAATTCGCATAGAGTTGCTTTAGCCAGATACTTTGAGGATGATAAAGGCATTAGGCATTATGTAGATAATAAATATGTAAAACATAATAATTCAAAAAGAGAAATAGAAGTTGCATATTTGCTTGAAAAAACTTTTGGTGGCGAGATATCTTTACTTCCTGAAGTGGTTGACACGCAAAAAATGAAATGTGCCGATTATCTTTGGAATGGTGAAAAATGGGATTTAAAAGGGATTAGAGGTATAGGGAAAAATAATGTAGATGATAAAGTTAAAGATTGCAAGAAACAGGCTCATTGCTTTATTATTGACAATACTAGACACTTATTACCTTATGATAACGTATTAAAACAGTGTGAGCGTGTATTTATTAATAACTATAGAATATGGGTTCAACGAATTATGATAGTTGATGGAAATGATATTAAATGCATTTTAGAAAGGCAATAAAAAAGAGTGCTATACACAGTCCTAGGAATAAACC
>CADBRE010000133.1 GCA_902797005.1 uncultured Erysipelotrichaceae bacterium
TATAGTATTATTACTTCTGTAGTTTTCATCTAAGACAATAGTGTTAGCTTCAGGATAATCTTTTTCAAAGTTCATAACATTCATATAGTTAGCAAATCTAAAGCTATATATAGACTGGTCCATATCTCCTACTACAAATAGGTTTCTATATTTACTAGCTATAGTTTTGCATAAATTGTATTGAACCATATTAGTATCCTGATATTCATCTACTAGTATATATTGAAAATGTTCTTGATATTTATCAAGTACTTCATCACTTGCTTTAAATATTTCAAGTGGTAATATAAGCAAGTCATCAAAATCGACACTGTTACTTCTTTTAAGTGCACTTTCATACATCTTATAGACATTACAAGCTGCTTGATCTAGTGGAATCTTAGCAAATTGTTCAAACTCTCTTGGTGATAGACCTTCATTTTTACAAAAGCTTATTTTATTAAGCATATATTTTACTGGATATTGCTCCGGGTCCAAATTAAGTTCCTTTAAAAACTTTTTAATCAAGGAATTACTATCATCTTTATCAAGTATAGTTATATTTCTTTTGTATCCAATTACTTCGGGATTCTCTCTTAATACTTTCAACCCAAAAGAGTGAAATGTTCCTATAAATATTGAATCAGCTACTTCTCCAATAGCATTTCTAACTCTTTCTCTCATCTCTCTAGCTGCTTTGTTTGTAAATGTAATTGCTAATATATTCTGTGGTCTTACACCATTGTTAATTAGATTAACTATTCTCTCAGTTAGGACTCTCGTTTTACCACTTCCTGCACCTGCTAAAACTAGGCAAGGCCCTTCAGTATGCTTTACTGCTTCTTTTTGTTTATCATTTAATCTGTCAAACATAATTACTACTCCTTTATGAACATTAACTATTATACAAATCTTTAAGGGTTAAAACAAGCGAACAAAGAGAAAAAACTAGTAAATCTTGCAAAATACTAGTTCATTTATGATATGTTTCATTATTCATTATTTTGAAGCTTCTATATATTTGTTCTAGAAGTATAACTCTAAATAATCCGTGTGGATAAGTAAGTCTAGAAAAGGAGATCTTTTCATTACTTAATTCCTTTATTTCATCATGTAATCCATCGGATCCGCCAATTATGAATGTTATGTTAGAGTTACCATTGATGAAGTTATTTTCAATCAAGTTTTTAAACTCAAGAGTGTTTAATTCTTTACCTTCTATAGCTAATGACACTATGAAATCGGATGTTTTAATATGCTTTAGTATTTCATCTTTTTCTGTATTGATATTGGAATCTTTTAACTCGATTAATTCTATTTTTGTGTATTTATTTAATCGTTTTAAATAGTCATTTACTGCTTCTTTTAAGTATTCTTCTTTTAATTTACCTATACATAGCAATTTTATCATTTGATACCTCAGTTATTTCTTCCTGTGAAGCACATGTTTTAACTTCAAAAGGAACTTCATTTTCTTTTAATATGTTATTTACTGTTTCTAGTGCCAAGCTTGGATCATTATTCTTTTCAGATAAATGGGCAAGCACTACGTTTTTGGTGTTTTCTCCAATCATTCTTGATAAGTAACCACCTGATAGTTCATTAGAAAGGTGTCCTTTGTCTGATAATATTCTTTTTTGTAAGTATTCTGGATATGGACCTTTTATAAGCATTTCTGTATCATGATTACTTTCAAATATGTAGTATGTTTTATTGTTTAGTAATGTGAAATATCTATGATTTACATATCCTGTATCTGTTATATATACTACACTTTCTCCTTCTTTTTCTATTAATAATCCATGTATAGTTAGTGAATCGTGTGATAATGGGAAACTTCTTATAAATGCATTATCAAAGAATATTTCTTCACTTAAGTATTTGCTTTTTTCGTAACGAGTTTCAAGCACAGCTTTTTCTACTTCAGGTGTTATGAATAATATAGGTTTTACATTTTTAAGGAATACTTTTAATCCATAGGTATGGTCTGAGTGGTCATGAGTTATAAATACAGCATCTATTTCATGAGGATCTACACCAATTTTTGCTAACTTTTCTTTTGTTTGTTTATAGGAAAACCCTACATCTATTAAGATTTTTTTGTTTCCTAAATCTATAAATGTAGAGTTTCCTTTGGAACCACTTCCAAGTACAACTATTTTCATTAATTATATGATAAGCTCATAGGATCAATATATTCACCTTTGTATATTACGCCAAAGTGTAAGTGTGTACCTGTTGAATAACCTGTACTTCCCATGTATCCTATTTGTTGTCCTTTCGTTACAACCGTTCCTACTCTCATACCATCCACAAAGTTAGCTAAGTGCATGTATGTTGTAGAGTAATCGTCATTGTGTTTTATTGTTATATAGTTACCATACCAATAGTCATTATAACCTATATCTGTTATTGTACCGGTTTGAGCTGCATATATAGGTGAATAGTATCCTGTACCAGAGATATCCATTCCTCTATGGTAAGAACGTACTCCACTTATTGGGTCAAAACGAGGTCCGTAATCATCTGTTATTACATAAGGTTTGTTTGTTGGCCAGAACCAAGATCCTAAATCTCCTAGGTATTGAATAGCAAGACCGCCTTTTACTATAACTTCATTAACTACTGGAGTTATTACTTCTGTAGAAAGAGGTACAACTTGAGTCATTGAACCATTTATTGTTTCAGTATAATAAGCAACTCTGCTCATACCATTTTGTCCTTTTTGTTCAGTATATGTTGTTCCAACTAATAATTTGTTATCATATTTTATTTCGCTACTATATGTTACTTCTTTGTCTTCTACTAAGTTATTTTCAACAACTACACTAACTACTGGATTTATTAGTCCTACATTAACTACTTGTCCATTAAATAATAATGCATTTGCGCTCATGATGTTGGGATTAACTATTAAGAATTCTTTAACATTAAGTTCATATAAAGCAGCTATTTCTTTAATGGTTTGTCCAGTTCTAACTATATGTGTTCCTTGTGTTTCGGTTGTACCAAATAGTAGGTATTGACTTAGTTCGTTTACATCTGTATAGATTTTATCTTTTGTACTCAAATATTTTTCTTTTGTTGTAATATCTTCTTTAAGTGATATATTTTCAATTGTTGAACCTGTTGTTACTATTTTTTCTTGCGAACCATTTAAATAATTCTCATAATCTTCTTCATCAACAAAGGCCTTTATTGTATTTTCAATAGCTTCATCAAAGTCTGATAGCTTAAGAACATTTATTGTTTCACTGTCTTCCTCTGAATGATTTATTGTTATTTCATAACCTTTTACTGTGAATGGCTCAACATCTTTTATCCTAGAATATACATCTTTAACATCATCAACAGTTCCTGTATATGTTACAAGTTTTGTTGTTTCTAGTGATATAGGAGCATAGATTTTATCAACTTTGTATTCTCTTTTTAGAGCTTCTTGTTCTTTATCTATTAAGTTATAAAGCTCCTCGTCGTCTTCTATAACCCCCACGATTTTTCCGCTTAGGTAAACTTGATAAACTGTTTTAGGACTTCCTGCAAAACCGCGCCTATCAATACCCATTATAAAGATTAAACTAGATAGTATAATCCCAAAAACTATCAGCGGATATATACCTTTCTTATTCATTGTCATTTTCCTCACTTTTTACTACGTTCTTAAAGTTAGTATAAGTTCTTTCAAACATTAAGTCAACTGTTCCTGTTGATCCACTTCTGTGTTTTGAAATGATAAGTTCAGTTGGTGATAATGTAGGTCTATCTTTTGATTTAAACTTATAATAGTCATCACAATAGATAAACATTACTATATCTGCATCCTGTTCTATTGAACCTGATTCCTTTAAGTCACTCATTATTGGTCTTTTATCTTCTCTTTGCTCAACTCCACGCGAAAGCTGTGCTAAAGCGATAACAGGCACTTCTAGTTCCATAGCAAGTTTCTTTAAGTCTCTTGATATTTCACTTACTTCGTTTACCCTTTGACCTGCATATTTACTTGAACTAGATAATAGCTGCAAGTAGTCTATGATTATTACATCTAAGCCTTTGTCACTGTTTTTAAGTCTTCTACATTTACTTCTTATTTCAGATACTGTTATACCTGGTGTATCATCTATGAAGAATTTTGTATCTGCAAGTAAGGCAGATGTTTCGTTGTATTTTTTCCAGTCAGTATGCTCCATTCTACCAGTTCTTAGTTTTATAGAGTCTATTTGACCAACTGAAGAGTACATTCTATTTAATATTTGTACTGCACCCATTTCTAGGTTGAATAAAGCTACTGATTTTTTTGCGTTAATTGCCATGTTGGTTGCCATGTTGATTGCAAGAGATGATTTACCCATTCCTGGACGCCCGGCTATTATGATTAGCTCGTTGCCATGGAATCCTGTTGTTCTTCTGTCTAGATCGTAAAACCCAGTAGGAACACCTGTTATTTCTCCACCATTTTTTGCAAGAAATTCAATTTGTTCCTGCGCTTTAGATATTACTTCTTGAATTGGCTTTATTTCTTTTACCATTCTATCACTATTAACTGCTAGTATACTTTTTTCTGCATTTTCAACTATAGTGTTAACGTCTTCTGCTTCATCATAGCATTCATCTATTATTTGTGTTGATTTATTTATTAAGTTTCTAAGCACATATTTTTCAAATATTATGTTAATGTAGTATTCAATGTTTGCAGGTGTTGCTACTGCATCAATTATTTCAGTTAAGTATTCTATTCCACCAACACTTGAAATACCACCTTTTTCTTTTTCTAGCTCATTACTAACTGTAGTTATATCTACGGCTATGTCTTTATTTCTTAAACGCATTAAAACTTCATGTATTATTTGATGTTTTGAGTCAAAAAACATATTGCTTGTTAACTCTTCACATACTTTATCTAATGCATCTTTTGAAAGAAAAGCACAACCTAAGGCGTTTATTTCTGCCTCTATGTTAGCTGGTTCTTTTCTAGCCATTATTAGTCACCTTCTTCAAGAGTTACCTTAAGCTCAGCTGTTACTTGCTTATGAAGTGATATTTTTACATTATGCACTCCTAAAGTATTCAAGTCTTTAGCTTCTATTATCTTTTTGTCAATATTTATGTTCTTTTTAGCTAACTCTTCACTTATTTGTTTAGAACTTATGCTTCCAAACACTTTTCCTTCTTTTCCAGTTTTAACTTTGAAAACAAGATTTATGTCTTTTAACCTCTTTTTTAATTCTTGGCAAGATTTAACTAAAGCTGCTTCATTTTCTTCTCTAGTCTTTATTTGAGTGTTTAATACTTCTACAGACTTACCTGTATACATAACAGCTTTCTTTGATTTGATTAAGAATGAACCGAATCCGTCCTTTACTTCTTTAATCTCATCTTTCTTACCAGTTCCTTTAACATTTTCAATTAAAATTACTTTCATAAGTTCCTCCGAGGTAATATTATATCAATAATTTTAAAGAAATGCAAAAGTGCAAGATTATGTACCACTATTTAAGAAAGAAAAAAAGAGGTTAATCCTCTTATTTTCCAAACAATTCACTATGGCTACCAGTTCTAGCTAATACTAATAACAACTCATTATCAACTATTCTATACACTAAAAGCCAGTCTGGTTCGATATGACATTCTCTGCAATTTTTATACTGTTTGTTATCTTTAAGTTCATGATCTTTGTATTTAACATCTAATTTTTCGCCAGATGATAATGTATTAATGACTTTATGTAATTTGTTCAAATCTTTTCCTTGTCTTTTCATTTTATTGTATTCTTTTTTAAACTTTGTAGTATAGTCAACAATATATTTCATTTATTCTTCTAAAGATTTGATTAAATCTTCCATATTGTCATAGCCTTTTCTTTTACCATCTTTTAATTCTTTTAGTATTACTTCACTTTCTTCTAAAGCTTCAAGTAATTCTGCATTGTTTTTTGGTTTCTTAACTCTAAAAGGTATTTCTTCAGTATAAATTAATTGTTTAATTGCCATGTTGATATATGTGCTCATATTAAGTCCTAACATTTTAAGTATATTAGTTGCTTTTTCTTTGTCTTGAGTATCAACTTGTACATTAATAGCACTTGTTGTTAAAGCTTCCATTATATCACCTCTTTTCTTTATAAGAATAACATATTTTGTTGTTGCTTTCAAGCCATTTTGTTGTTATTTCTTTATTTTGACATTATTATTATATTCTTTTAATAATAATATATTTATTTTAGAAAAGAAAAATGCAAACTTTTCAGCTTGCATCTTGTTACATTCTTTTATTTCTTTTCAGTTTTTTTCGTCTATTTCTTCTTATAATTACTCTAAGTCTTAATAGTGCTAGAGTTAGAACAATTAATCCTAATATTATATATACTATATTTACTTTTATGAATTCGAATAAGCTGAAATTAAGCGGTTTTTCTAGCAAAATATCTATTTCTCTTACTAGTTCACTCTTGTAGTAAACCTTAAGTGTCCCAAGTTTAGTTCCTACTTCAGTATTATAATTAACTATTTTAATTCCTTCATAGTCTATTTTTAATTCTTCTTTATTGTAATCTCCTTCTATGTATTTATAGATATCTTCTTTTGAATTAAAGTCTATTTTTTCTTCCTTTGCATATTTTGTTTCTAAGTTTAGAAGTGTTTCTCCTTCTTTAACTAGAAGCACCTTATCATAGCCTTCTTTTAATGATGAGTAGATGTTATTTAAATCTATCACATGTTTATCCATATTATCGTCCACTTTTGCATCTAGTGTTATTGTTAATATGTTTTCGTTATCAATATTAGATAGTGTGCTAAGGCATAGACCTGCTTCATCTGTGTATCCTGTTTTACTTCCTAAAACATAAGATAAATCATAAGGAAGATTCTTACTATATGCTACAATAGTGGCTCTTAGGTTTAAATTATTTGATGTAGTGTATGTTTTGGCACTGTAGATTTGTCTAAAAGTTTTATTGTTAAGAGCATATTTCAGTAGTGTTATTAAATCTTTAGCACTTGATTTGCTTCCTTCATGATAACCTGTTGTATCTACAAATACAGTTTTATTCATGCCCAGTTCTTTAGCTTTTTTATTCATTAAATCCACAAATGCACTAACTGAACCTGAGATGCTTACAGCTAAACTATCTGCTGCATCAGCACCTGACGGAAGCATTACTCCATATAATAAATCCTTATATGTAACTGTATCACCTGCATGGAAACCCGCTACTGAAGCGTCCCAAGGAACATTTGATAACATTGACCAATTAATAGTTACTGCTCGGTCTAAATTATCTATGTTTTCTATTGCAACAAGTACTGTCATGAGTTTAGTTAATGAAGCTATAGATTTTTGCTCATCATCATTTAAAGAATATATAACTCTTTCTTCATCAAAATCGTACACTAAAACACTTTTTGAATATAGGTTTTCTATTTCTAGAGCATTCAAAAAAATAGGCAATATTGATAATAAAATTGTCAATAATATATAATTAAACTTTTTCATATTTTAACTATACCATAAAAAAGAAGGCAAGTGGTGCCTAATTTTTAAACTTTACACTAGATTTGATAGTTTATTCTTTCATTGAACTCAACATAATCTAAATAAATCATGAGCAACATATACCATTTTCCTGTTTCAGGATCACTCATTATTAAATGATCTCTTCCAGCTTGCTCGATTATTCCCGTAAAAACTTTATCTTTATGAGTTAATGAGTCTGTGAAGCTAAAGTACGCTGTTGCTTTTTTACCTTTGTTGAGTCTTAGAATATTTTCAATATAGCTTTGTTCCATAGGCATGTCTTGCATATTAGTTGTTGCCATGCTTCCTGGATAAGCAGTATCTCTTTCATAGCTTGAATCATTTGGAAATAAAGGACTTTTATAATAACTTCCGTTCATATTTTAATCACCTAGTTAAGTATATTCAATAACCAAAACAATATACCAGCTTGACCAAAAGAACTTTTTATGGTACAATTTGTTTGCTATTGGGGGTTACTATGAGTTTTTTAGAATGGACTAAATCTTTGTTCAAAAAGAAAGAACAACTTGAAACTGGTGTTGTTCGTGTTTCTGATGCAATAAAAACTCCCGGAAGAGAATATTTTAAAGATGATAATGAAGCTTTAATAGAGATAGACAATTTTAAAAAAGAGTATTTAAGACTATTATCAAATAGGAAAACTATGGTAAGCTCAGAAATTGAAATAGAAAATATACAATACAATATGAAAATGAATCTTGATTTAATTTTAAGGGTCATTTTTGATGATAGAATGGATAAGAAGTATCCTTTCAGTAAACACAATATGATGATTAAATTTGCAAAGATATCTTTATATAAACAAGAAATAGTTAGGCTTAGAAAAGAAAACTTAGAAAGATTAATTGCATTAAAGGAGCTTTCTAAGGATGTTAGGTTTCTATTATCTCATAATAAAAGAAATGTTATAGAATATGAAGTAGATAAACTTACTATTAACACTATAATATTTACTAATCAAATAATTGCTTTGGGTAATGAATTAACCTCTTATGTAAGCAATAGTCAGTCTAAGAATACAGCTATCTATTCAAATGAATTACTTGATAGAAAATATAATGTTACTGTAATAGCAAAGGTTATTATTCCTGAAGAAGATAAAGTTGTTAGCTACAATGATTATGTACAGATAGCTTATTTAGAGAGAAAACTAGAAATGTTCTTATATAAAAATAAAGATTATTCTGAAAAAATCAAAAATGAATTAAACAAACATATAACTTATGAGAATGGCCAAGCAAGATCTCAATATTGCCTTTCAAATATAAAGGTTGGCAGTATTACAGAAGAAATAAAGGCAATGAGAGAATTACAGCTTAAATTTGAAGCTTGTGATTTATATAGCAAGAATAATTTAACAGATGATGATTTCATGAATTTATATAGCGCCCTTTTTGATTTATATACATTTGAACTTTCAGATGAAGAAAAAAGTCCTTTTTTGAAGGATGATTCAAAAGAATATGAGTATTATAAAGAAATCATTTCAAGAAAAATAGACAGACTATTAAATGCTAAGTTTGATCCAAGCATAATATTAGGAATACAAGGACTAGAACTGATTCCTGAGCAAGAAGAATTTCAAACTAACTTAAATCAATATGATAAATCATTAGAGAAAAAGGTTATTAGAATAGTTTCTACGATTTTAAAGAATGGCAAAAGCTATTTTGATGCTGATGAAATATTAAGTGATAAGTTATTGTTAGGTTTATTAACTTCATTTGATTATTATAATGGACTAAAAAAGTTTATGGAGAATTTTAAGATTAATAAAGATTATTTTAAAAATATCGATTATCACGAAACAATCTTTACTTGGGATAAGCAACTGTCTTTAAAAACTATCTTTGAAATAAGGGAACTTAATGGAGACAAGAAGAATGTTGATGATTTTTATAGTTTATATAATCTAATGAATAAATATTGTTCTAAAAAAGACAGTCCTATTTATATGCTTCCTGATGGACTATTATCTATTCAAGCTATAAATCCTTTTGCTTATAAGAGTAAGATTTTGCAAGAGTCAGATGATCATTTTTTGCAGGCTATAAAACTAAGACAAAATGATAAAACCATTTATTTTCCTAATTCATTAAGAGTGGTATTTGGTCGTGTTTTTTCAACCCAAATCAAAGATGTTTATTTAGGTGATAATATTAGAACGCTTGATCGCACTGGAATATTTAAAAATATCATTAATGTATATATACCGGCTCAGTTAAGATACCTTTATGATGAGGGTCCTTTTGAAAACACTAAGACTCTGACTTTTTTAAATTATAAAAACTCAGCTATACTAAATAACAAGAAAGCGCTAATGGATATAATTAGATTGCTTTTTGAATATCCTAAAACATTATATCCTCAAATAGTAAGAATGGATTCATTTCAAGAATTTAAAACTGGTTTAAAAA
>CADBRE010000134.1 GCA_902797005.1 uncultured Erysipelotrichaceae bacterium
AATGACTATTTTATATACTAATGAGACAGCTCCTAATAAGAGAAATGAAATATTCTCTATTATTGCAAACTGTTCAACACCAGAGTTTTCTCTTGATACCGTAATTAAAGGTGTTGGTTATACTCGTAAGTTTAGAGATTGTTTCTTAATAGATCAATTTGGTAATTTTACTGAAAGCGTTTTAATAACTGAATATATTCAATCATTTATTAAGGATGAGTATGATAAGCTTGAACCTAGTGGAAATAGTTTCTATACTCTTGATACTTTGGAGAAAGCTTTAAACTTTACTTTAATTTCTGAAGGATGGCTTAGAAATGAAAATACTTATGGTGATTCTGTTACTATAAGAGTTAGACTTCATTCTTTAATAACTGGTCCTAATAGTAGATATTTTGATTATAAAGATAATGTTAGTTTGGAGCAGTTTATTTCTAATTTATTAATTGATAATGGAAGAAAGTTCCAACTTGTTAATATTAATCTTGATGATGTTGATGATACTTTTGCAAAGGTTGTTGTAAAGATTTTCTCAAGACTTATATTCTCTTTTGCTAAATCATTAGGAGAGAGAGCTTCTATTCCTTTCCATCTAGTTGTTGAGGAAGCTCATAGATATGTTCAAAATGATACTGATACTTTCTTAATTGGCTATAATATATTTGATAGAATTGCTAAAGAGGGTCGTAAGTATGGTGTTATTCTTGGACTTATTACTCAAAGACCAGTTGAGATGAGTGATACCGTTATTTCACAGTGCTCTAACTTCTTAATATTTAAGATGAACCATCCAGCTGATGTTGATTATATACGTAAGATGGTACCTAATATTTCTGAAGAAATTGTTGAAAAACAAAAGACGTTGCAAGCTGGTACTTGTTTAGCATTTGGTATGGCATTTAAGATTCCACTTATTGTTAAACTTGAAATGCCTAATCCAGAACCAAAGAGTGGAAACTGTGATGTTGTTAATATTTGGGATGGAAATGATGAAAATTCAAGAGAACAAGATATTAGTGATGCAGAATTTGTAAAACAGGTTGAAGAAGAAGCTCAAAAAGAACTTGCAAATGAGCCTCAAACAAGTAATGTTAGTTATTCATCAGAAGGACTTGCTCCTTTAATTAAAAAGGATGCAGGAGATGAAGATGGACTTAAGCTTGAAGATGATAGTGAAGAAGATAGTACACAAGAAGAAAATGTGGTTCAAAAAGAAGCACCAAAAGAAAATGTTTCTGCTACTCCAATTACTAGTGATTTGTTTAGTAATTTAAAGAAAGAAGTTAATAGTGTAGATAATACAAAAGGTGATAGTTTAAGTCAGACTCCTAAGGAAGAGGTTTTACCGGTAGAGGATGATGTTCCTTTGGAAGAAGATTCTGATGATGATACAGAGAACGAAGATGAAACTGTAGAAGATGAAGAAGAAAAACCTAGTATTGCTAATGTTTTGATGGATAATGATAATGACGAAGTTGAAGAGAATGCGGAAGAAGAGGTAGAAGAATCTGCTCGAGAAACTTCTCCACAGAAAAGTGTGGAAAATGTTGATGCACCAAGTCCTGCTTCAACAAATGATGTTAAAAACTTAGTTAATGAAGCAAGTAACATGCAAGAAAATGTAGGAGAGAATAGTGCTTTTCATACTGTTGATACTGCATCTGGCGTTCAAGATGTTCCATCAGTAAATGTATTTGCAAGAAATGTAAATGTTCCAACTGGTGATACTTCAGTTAGTCTTGATAATAAGATAAGCGAGCAGGATGCTTTAAAGCCTGATGTTAAAGTTAATGATGAAAATAAAGCTCCTTCTATTATTATTCCAGGAGGACAGAATATTGATCCAGCATTTTTGAAGACTTTTGGAGCAGATGTTAAGATTGATAATGAAAGTGAAAATGATAGTGCTCCACTTACTCCTCAGGTTCAAGAAAGTGCTGCAACATCTAGTGCTTCTGCTGCGCCAGCTACTACATCAACTGCTCCTACAACTCCACAGGCTAATGCTTAAAATAAAAATTGTCTATTTTGATTTAGACAATTTTTTTTGATCATCAAGATCTTCTGGATAGTCTCCATATATCTCTTTATAAATTTCTCTTAATTTTTCTATTTTTTGTAATTTTTTAATTGCTTTTCTAATCCTTTTACTTTCTGCTTTATCTGATATTCCCATGTCTTTTGCTATTTTTACAACTTTTTCTTCATCTACAAATCTTCTATAAAGCATTTCTCTAGTTTCTTTATGAACTATGTTTTCATTTATAATTTTATCTATTCTTTCTGATGTTTCATTTTCTATTAATATTCTCATTATCTCTTCTTCTGTTAATTCATTTTCTTCTTCAATTGTATCTTTTATCTCATCCGTTAGTTCATAACATCTTACTTTTTCTATTTCATCTTTAGTTGACGTTAGTTTCATACTTGATATTAATTCTTTTAATGTATCTTCTGGTATGTTTATTTCTTTTGATATCATTTTTATATTATTTTCAGTAAATAACATGCTATTATTATGTGTTTTTTCATATTTTTCCATAAATTCTTTTAATAATTTTATTTCATCTTTTGTATGATCTGTTATTTTTATTCCTAGTTCCTTGTGATTTATTTCTTTTAATAATCTATAGTTTATATATACTGTTGCGTATGTTGAAAATTTATTATTTAGATTAATATCAAATCTATCAATTGCTTCTATTAATGCTATGTTTCCAGCTTGAATGAGATCCATAAAATCTAAATTTATTGTCCATGTGTATTTTTTTGCTACTCCTACAACTAATTTTAGATTATGCCTTACTATTTCATTTCTTATTTCAATGCTTTTACTTTTCTTATATTCTAAAAATAATTTTTTTTCTTCATCTTCTGTTAATACTTTTTCATTTAAGGATTCTAAGTACCATTTTACTATGTCTTCATTTTCTTTCATTCCAGTATCACCCCTGCGGTTTATATATTATACTCTTATTTTTTTAAATTATAAAGAAATTTTCTAAAAAATTAAAAAAGTATGAAATTTGCATTTCTGTAGAGAAAACACTGCAGAAATGCAATTTTTGTATAGAGAAAATTGCAAAACTGCGAAAAAAAGTATGCAGAAATGCAATTTTGCCTCTTTGC
>CADBRE010000135.1 GCA_902797005.1 uncultured Erysipelotrichaceae bacterium
GAATTATTATTCTTTATGGACTAGTAAGTGCCTTCTTTTTAGCAATACTAAAAGGGGTGATAATGTGACAATAAAGTTTGATAACAAGTTTATAGAAAACTACTATACTGTATTAGGAAGAAATGAGCATAACATTACAATAAATGCAGATAAGTTAATAGATGATTATTACAACAAACAAAAAAGTTTTGAACTTGGAGAAATGTCTTATCAGATAGAGAGTATTAAAGGATTACTTAAAAAAAGTAAATTAAAAGAAAAAGATATAGATTTATTAGTATCAGGAGATTTGCAAAATGAACTTTTGGCATCTAACTTTGCTGCTAGGAACTTTGATATCCCTTTTATAGGACATTACAGTGCTTGTGCTTCATTTGTGGGCGGTTTAATAATTGCTGCAAATATAGTTAAAAAAGGAAATGCTATAGTTACAGTAAGTAGCCATAACTTATCAAGTGAAAAACAGTTTAGATTTCCCATTGAATATGGATCTATTAGAAAGAAAGTTAATACTTTTACTGTTACTGGTTCGGCAAGCGCTTTGGTATCTAACAAAGGTAACATCAAAATAGAAAGTGCGACTATCGGTAAAGTAGTTGATTTAGGATATACTGACGCGAATAATTTTGGTGCTTGTATGGCTCCTGCTGCTGCTAAAACAATATATGAACATTTAAAGGAAACGAATAGAGATGCATCATATTATGATTTAATACTAACAGGTGATTTGGGAGTGTATGGAGTAGAAATATTAAAAGAGTATATGCTTAAAGAATATAAAATAGAGTTAAAAAATGTTAGTGATGCAGGAGCACTACTATTTGAAGACTCTGGCTCTTCTATAGCAGGTGGTTCAGGACCAGCTTGCGCACCGCTTGCATTATTTAATAAAATAATAGGTGAAGGATATAAGAAAATACTAGTTGTAGCGACTGGTTCGCTTCACTCTAAAGCTAGTTGTAATTTTAATGAATCTATCCCATCAATAGCACATGCTGTAAGTTTGGAGGTATTAAAGTGATATATTTAAATGCATTTATATTAAGTGGAATTATATGCGCGATAGCTCAGATTATAATTGAATACACTAATCTTACTCCAGGACATGTCAATGCCATATTAGTAGTAGCTGGTGCAGTACTTAGTTTCTTCGGTGTGTACGAAATACTTCTTAAATGGGCAGGAGCAGGAGCTTCAGTTCCAATAACTAACTATGGTCATTTGCTATTTAAAGGGGCTTATGAAGGATTTATAGAAGACGGGATGACAGGACTACTAGACGGAATAATGTCAACAAGTTCAGGAGGAGTAGCAGTAACTATAATCATTGCTTTTATAGTTGCAATTATATTTAAACCTAAACATTAAAAAATAAGCTAAAGATATTGTTAAGTCTTTAGTTTTTTGTTATAATTTTTAAGGAGAGTAGAAAGGATAGTGAAGGTAATGAATGAAGAAAGCAAAGTAGAAAATATGGATTTATCTTCACAGGAAGGCAAAGTTGAGATACTTGATTTTGATGAAGTTGACAATCCTTTGGAAACTAGAAAAGAAAATAGAATAACATTTATTATTATTGGAGTTGTACTTGGATTCTTAACGCTTTTACCTACAATTAGTGGTCTATTTAATAGTAACACTCCTATCATAAAGAATACTGTTAGTAGTGATATAGAATATACAGATGTGGCTGATGGATTTTTAGTGATAGGAAGTAGTGAAGGATCTATAACTGCTAAGAATGTGCAATTTTATAACTTTGAAAAAAGAACTGGTAATAAGATTACATTTAACTATATGCCAGAAAATAATATTAGTAATCCTTCTTCATTAAATATATATATCGAGCTTTATAATAATAAAAAGGCTACTATATATAGAAAGAAGTTTGATGTTAGCTCTTTAGAAAGAAAAGTTATAAGTACATATGACTTATCATTAAATGAAAATATCTATGGCGAAAGTGTTTATGCTAAAATAGCAATTTTGAATGAAGAGGACTTTAAAACAATAAAGGAAGAGATGACATGCGAATTAAATGTTAATGTTGATAACTTAACAGTTGTTAACAAAATTATTTACACATTTAGTGAAAACGGACTTGTAAATTATAAAGTAAACAAAGTTGTCAACAATTTATCTGAAGAAGTAAGTGAGAACTATTTTGAAAGTGAATATAAGAAACTAACTAAGTATGAAATAAGTGACTTAGTTAGTGAAAATAATGCTATTAGCTATACAATAGATTTACTTGATAGTAAGTTTAGTGATTATAAATCTTTATATACTCTTGGTAGTACTATAAGAGAAGTAAAACTTGATAGCGAATCAAAAGGCTGGAGATGTGAGTAATGAACAATTTTTTAATAGGGGATTTTGAAGGACCGCTAGATTTGCTCCTTCATTTAGTAAGACAATCTAAAATAGAGATTAGTGAGCTTAAACTTGTTGATATTACTGAGCAATATATTAGTTTTTTAAGAAAGATGGAAGAGATGAATCTTGATATAGCTAGTGAATACTTAGTTGTAGCAAGCGAGCTTATTGAGATGAAGAGTAGGATGCTACTACCTAAACCAGTTAAAGAGGAAGAAGAAATAGAAGAAGAAAACCCTGAAGAAGAATTA
>CADBRE010000136.1 GCA_902797005.1 uncultured Erysipelotrichaceae bacterium
GTGGTATAATTATATACATGAAAAAGATGTTAATAATTATAACTTGTGTATTCTTCTTAACTGCCTGTGCTTATAAAAAGGAAAGTAATGAGCACCAGTTTTATATGAATTACATAAATGAACTAAAAGAAGCAGAGGAGTCAACTGTGGATAACCCATTAGTTATTAACATTTATTTAGAAAAAGTAAATGATGATCTATATATTTATACAGCACTTATAGACAAAAATACTGAAAAAATGAATGATGTATTAGCACTACTTATTCACAATAAAGAAACAGAAAATGCTTTTCCATCAGTAGGAATATTTGATGAAAGAATTGATATTACTGAAGAAGAAAAAGGCTTGAAACTAACTGGATATGTAGAAAATATAGAGGATATATCATTTAAATTACTAATAGAATACACTAATGAATTAGGTGAAAAAGTAAAATACTATTATGTAGAAGAAAATCCGACATTATCCGCACTAAATAATTAATATAATTATATTGGTGAATAATATGTATAGAGTAAAAACATTTGATGAATCTCATGAAAAAGATTTAGAAAATAAAGTTAATGCATTTCTAAGCACAATAACAGATAAGGAAATAGTAGATATTAAGTATCAAGTATCAACAAGTATATTTAGTGAAGAACAAATATATTGTTTCAGTGCGATGGTAATATATATAGTTTAAAGGAGTTAGAATGAAAAAAAATAGTTTTGTAGAAGGAACATTTATAGCAACATTTGCAATAATACTAGTCAAAGTATTAGGAGTTTTATATGTAATACCTTTTTATAGAATAATAGGTGAAGCAGGTGGGTCTTTATATTCATATGCTTACACTGTTTATAACTTATTCTTAAATATATCTACAGCAGGAATACCTGTTGCCATAAGTAAAATCATAACAGAGTATAATGCTTTAGAAAAGTATGAAGCTAAAGAAAGAGCATACCATGTAGGAAGAAACTTAATATTAATAATATCAGTAATAGCTTTCTTTATGCTATTTGTCTTTTCAAAAGAATTTGCTTCATTAATACTAGGCAAAATAGAAGGAGGGAATACTTTAGAAGATGTTTCTTTCGTAATAAAGTCAGTATCATTTTGCCTTCTAATAATACCATTTCTATCAGTATCTAAAGGATACTTACAAGGACACAAATATATCTCACCCACTAGTGCATCAGAAGTAATCGAGCAGGTAGTAAGAGTGGCTGTAATTTTAATGGGTTCTTACATAACAATAAATGTCTTAAACAAATCAGTAACTCTAGGAGTAGGTGTAGCAGTATTTGGATCATTCATTGGAGGACTTGTAGCCTATCTATTTTTAAAATACAAAATTCATAAAAACAGAGAACTATTTAAAACAGCAAAAGAAGAGAATAAAGAAATAACTAACAAAACTATAATTAAAAAGATAATAACTTACGCAGTTCCAATCATAATAACAAGTATAGCTACTGACATTTATAACTTAACAGATATGACATTAATAGTTAGAACATCATATAGATTAGGATATACTGCTTTAGAAAGTGAAACAATAGCAAGTATAGTTGCAACATGGGCCCCTAAAATATGTATGATAATAAATGCTGTTGCAATGGGTATGAGTGTTAGTTTAATCCCGCATATGGTAGATAGCTTTGCAAAAGGAGACTTAAAAACTTCAAATCAAAAATATAATCAAGCCATGAGCATAATAATAGTAGTTGCTTTACCAATGAGCATAGGACTAGCTTTCTTATCAAAACCAATTTATACACTATTCTATGGAGAAAGTATATATGGGCCTTCAATATTAGCTTTTGCAAGTATATCAGCTTTCTTCTCATGCATATATATCATAATGAACAATGCACTTCAAAGTTTAAATAAGTTTAAAACATCTTACATATCAACATTATCTGGATTCTTAACAAATGCTTTATTAGATGTACCACTTATGTATCTATTTAAATATTTAGGACTTAATGCATTCTATGGAACAATACTTGCGACTATATGTGGTTACTTCTTATCATATGCAATATCATTTAGTTCACTTAAAAAATCATTTA
>CADBRE010000137.1 GCA_902797005.1 uncultured Erysipelotrichaceae bacterium
ATCATATTAGTTAATCTGTTCTTATCAACTAAAGCTACATAAGATGTGCTTATTACTCTCATTCTTGGATCTCTATCTATTGAGTCAAAAGTATAGAGCTGTTCCAAATAAATATCTTCTAAATTGGTCTCACTTTTTAGAACGCGTCTTGCACATTCGTCAAGAGTTTCGCCCTTTGGATTTAAAAAGCCGCCTGGCAAACACCACTTATCTTTATATGGATAATTATCTCTTTTAACCAGAAGAATGCTCATCATCTTTTTGTCATTCTTTCTATAGTTATTCACTTGCTCGCTTGATACACTAATAAGTAGTATATCCGCAGTCATAGATAATTTATCGAACTTATCAGAATTATAATTCTTTAAAAATTCTTCTTCACTTTTATAATTCATTACACACCTCTTTAACTTCCAAGTCTTTTCTTTTTAACAAATCTATTATAACACTTCTAAGAGTATGTTTTCTAGTCTATTTATAACTTGTTCTTTATTATCTTTTCTACTTTCTCCATTAACTTGTAAATACTCATCGTAATACTTATCTAAATCTTTATCATAAATTGAAATATAAACTTCATTAACTTTACCGACTGGATTAGCTGGATCAATTCTATTTAACTGACCAGTGATTCCAACACCTATATTAGAGTTAGTATATCTAGATATATTCTTAGCCATTTCTCTTGCTGTTTCTTTAGAATAAACGGTGTATTCATTGATAACATTTTCATCAACACCCATTTTTATTTTATATTCATTTGAATAAGTTACAGCACTAAATTTTAAAACATTACTTGATCCTTCCACATTGGTTATTTCGCTTGCAACCGCGCCTCCTGTGCAAGATTCCATCGTGCTAATTGTTTTATTTAATAACTCTAAGCGTCTTACTATTTCTTTCATACTCTACCTCTTTTCTTAAAATAAACTCTTTTGCTTCTTTTAGTACTTCTTCTCGATTAAAAGATGTATCAAAGTAAGGAATGTTATACTTCTTACATTCTCTTTCTAATTTTTTAGAAAACTCAATATTCTCTTTGACATTTTTAGCTAAGGTTTCATCATCTAATTTACTAGTCCACAAATTAGAAGCATCATTATTTCTAATTTTCAAAAAGTGCTTTGCTGCACTTGCCTTTGCGTATCCTAAAAATATTACTAATGTATCTTCTGTATTAATTAAAGATAAGTCTTTAGGATAGATAAATGGTATATCAAATAAATACTTTTCTTTTAAAAAGTTAGTATCAGTTTTATTGTCTTCAATTATTCTATTTATGATTATTGACATAACTGTACTTACTTCATCCCAGCTATCATACTTTAAGTTATATGCTTCACATATTCCTCTTTTAATGCTATCCATTTTGTAATGAGTAAATCCTTCATTATTTAGCATTAAAGATAATGTAGTTTTTCCAGCCCTTGCCGCGCCTGCTATTATAACATGCATAATATCACTTCCCATATAAGTTATTTTCTTCAATATATTTTCTTACTTTTTCATCAAGATAACTTGAATCTTTATTTTCTCTTATTTCTGTAGAAGAAACATTTATTTCACTAAAACCATTTGCAATTACAAATCTAGTTTTGTCATATTTGCTTAATAAGCTTTCTATATCAATACCATCTCTGGGTAACACTATTACTTTGTTCTTCATTATTTCATCAAAGTTTTTCCACAAGTAGAACTTTTCCAAGTTATCAGCGCCTATTATTAGATATAACTCGTCATCTTTATAATCTTCTTTTAAAGACTCTAGTACTTCATAAGTGAAAGGATGATTATTATGAACAGTATCTACTTTAATATTCTCTTCTTCACATAACTTTAGCATTTCTACTCTTTTATCAATACCTATTAAATCTTGCTTATCCCAGTAATTTGGTGTAGGAAGCATTAAAACTTTATCAACTATGTTTTCTTTTATTAAATGTCTTGCAACTTCAATATGCCCCTTATGTACAGGATTAAAACTTCCTACATATACTCCTATTTTCATACAATCATCCTTCTTTCTCTTATTTTATTTATTGTAAACTGGTATATTAAACTTGTGATGTGCATTTCTATGAAGTCTTGCTATTTTTTCTTTTGTTTCTTCTTCAAGTTCTTCACCATTCATATATTTAGCTATATCTTTATATTTAACTCCTAATTTGTCTTCATCTGACTTACCACTTAGTCCATCACTTGGTGTTTTATGAAGCACTGCATCTGGAACTTCTAAGTACTCTCCAACAGCTATTACTTCATCAACTGTTAAATTATTAAGTACGCCTATATCGTAAGTTGAGTCTCCTCCTTTAGTAAAGTATCCAACATATAGTTCGCATTTATTAGATGTACCGGCTACTATGTAAGGTGCTCCTTTAATATGCGTGTACATTGCAGCAACATAGTAATTAGCGCTCATTCTTAGTCTTGGCTTAATATTAATATCTGAATCAACAAGCATTTTTTCATCAACATTTAAATCATGTATTTGTTTTTTGAAAGCATGATATGTTTCAGTTAAATCAATATTTATTAGTTCAAATCCATACTTATCAGCTACTATCTTAGCGTCAGTTTTGTCTTCTTCTTTACTTTCACAAGACATTGTAATACCAACAACATTTTCTACACCTATTGCCTTTACAAGAAGTGCTGCCACCACTGCTGAGTCTTTACCACCACTTATTCCTAGTACTGCTCCTTTCAAATTATTTTCTTTATAGTAGTTTCTTATGAAATCTACTATTCTTTCAGTTTCTTTTTTAGCATCAAACATTTTTATTTCTTCCTCCTTAAATATTTCTTTGCTTTTTCTATTGTTATAAGTGCATTAGCATCATTTATATAACCCATTTCTATAAGATCTTCTA
>CADBRE010000138.1 GCA_902797005.1 uncultured Erysipelotrichaceae bacterium
CTTTACTTTTTGGATAAGCGTTTCTTTTATCGGTTCTATATAAAATATAATCTGTACTAGTATTATAAAAATCAGCAAGTTTATTTAATGTTTCAATAGGTATATTAATTAATTCTTTTTCGTATCTACTATAACTAGATTGATCAACATTAAGTAAATTAGCAATATCTATTTGATATAAGTCCTTTTCTTCTCTTAAATCCTTTAATCTATTCATACTTAATCCTTTCGTAAATTAAGATAACATATAATAATTTATATTTGACATATATGCAAAATTTGCATATAATTATAGTTAGAAGATATGCAAAATATGCATACAAAAGGAGTGAATTATGAAAAAGAATATTTTGATTTTTATAGTAGGAACAATACTATTGATACTGGGAGTATCATTTGCTTACTACACCATTCAAATAGTGGGAACAGGATCAAATATGGTAATGGAAACAGCATATTTAAGACTAGTGCTTACTGATAATGCTTCAATAGTTGAAGATTCAATTATACCTGGATGGAGTACATCTAAAGAGTTTACTGTAGAAAACAAAGCTAATGCTGATACGACGTATGACTTACTTATTGAGAACTTTCAAAACACATTTGTAACAAATGGGTTCTTACAATTCAAAATTGAAAGCGAAGATGGATACAATACAGTAAGTGATGATAATAACTTTATTAATGTACCAAAATCACAAACAGCAAAGAAATTAGTACTTGCTCATAACATATCACTAGCTAAAGATGCAACACACGAATACACAATATCATTTAGATATAAAGATTCAGAAGAAAATCAAGCAGCAGATATGCAGAAAGTATTATCAGGTAATATAGGAATACAAAATGGAACAGAAAGTACTGATTTAGTTATAACTGATTTGGATTCAAATACACTAAAATATCATGTACTAAGTGATAATGGAGTATACAACACAGAATGGGCTGAAGAGAGGACTGACTTTAATACAGCATATTTTAGCAGTACAAATACTTTCTTTAGAACCAACAATGCCGAGCTAGGAGAAACAGTATTCTATTATGCAGGAGATGCAAGAAACAACTGGGTAATATTTGGCCAATCTTCTAATGGCAATGACTTGTACTGGAGAATAATAAGAACAAACGAAGAATCAACAGGAGGAGGAATAAGATTACTTTATGCGGGAAATTCGCTTCTAACAGATGAAAATGGAAATAAAATAATTGCTGTAACTCAAAATGCTTATATAGGTAGTTCTAATTGGAATAATTCCGTGGGTACATTAAACTATGTAGGATATACAAGAGGAACCAATGATTATAATGCTGCTGAAACTACTATTTCTGATATAAGAGGAAATACATATGATAGTAATATAAAAACTGTTGTTGATAATTGGTATGAAAAGACATTTTTAAATACTGTATATGAAAATAAAATTGATACAAAAGCAGTGTATTGTAGCGATAGAAGCAGTACTAGCTCTTCAAGTATTAGTTTTAGCGCTAATGACAGATTATCACAAAATATTTCATCTCCATCATATGCTTGTGGAGCAAATAAACTTTTTGGTAAAGAGAATGCAGTTTGGTATTATTATGAAGGTAATTCTTTTGAAGATAGATATACCGCATCTAAATATAAAATAAATGAAAGTGATGAAAAATATTTTGGAAATGGATATCTAGATTATCCAATAGCTTTAATGACGGCCGATGAAGTTGCCTTTGCCGGTGCTTTCAGCTCAGGCAGTAGTTCCATTCCCAATGGCTCTGCTTGGTATTATAGAAATTCTAGTGTTTCAGGTACTACTTATGAAAGATCTGCTATAGATAAAACCCAAAACTATTGGTATACTATGACTCCGTTTAGTTCAACAGGTCTATATATTGTTGCTGGTTATTATAACGCTAATGAGTATGGCAATTTAGGCTGTATGCATTATTATTGTACTTTAACAAGAACAAATCTAGTAAGGCCTGCTCTTTCACTAAAAGCTGATACTAAATGGCTTATCGGTGATGGAACACCTTTAAATCCTTATCAAATAAAAATAGAAAATTAGTAAAATAATGTAAAGAAGAGTAAATAATAATGCATTTACTCTTTTTGAGTGATATAATGTGATTGTAGAAGTATAGAAGGGAGGGAAGAAAATGAGTTGGTTCAGAAGAATTTTCTGGTGGATTTAATCTAATCTAACCAAAATGGGGGTTTTGGTTATTTTATATAAAGGAATGATGTAAATGAATGATAAAATGAATAAGTTAATTAGAGGAATATTAGTATTTTTACTATATATTTTAGTTCCTTATGTGCTTGATATGTTCTTGCCAGGATTAACTAAAAGTAATTCTATGGAGCTTTTATATAGATTCATGTTTATGTTTTTACTTCTATTATTCTATGGATTTATATATAGAGATGATCTAGCTAAAGACTTTAAAGACTTAAAGAAAAACTTTAAGAAAATTGCTTTTAAAGGATTTATATACTTTATAGTTATGATTGCTGCAATGGCAGTATCAAATGGAATAATACTATTTTTATTTTCTAAGTTTGAACCTGCATCTTCTAATATCATTAGTTCATTAATGGAAACTAATACATTACTTATGGTGTTCTATGTATTTGTAATAAGTTTATTTACTGAACAAATAGTATTTAGAAAAGTATTTAAGGACATACTTGATAATAAATATTTCTTTATAATATTTTCATCTTTAATATATGGTTTATTCCAAATTGGGTATAATGTTAGTAGTACTGCTGAACTTATTTCAATAGTTCCATATTTTTGCGTAGGTGTTATACTTTCAAGCAGTTATGAGAAAACTAACAATATGTTTACCCCTTGTTTAGTATATTTATTTTATGATTTGTTTATATTATTAGGTGTAATATCAGGTTTATAGGAGGATTATATGAAGAAAAACTATAGCATTATAATTATTTCTTTACTTGTAGTTATGGTAATATGTCTTCTATATTTACTCTTAAAAAAGAAACCAGAAAGTTTAACTCCTAAAAATATAATTGCCACGAATGAAGTGGTTAGCATTACTAAAACAGAGTTATCTGATAGTGTTGTATATGAAGTTATTGATAATCAAAAAGGATTAACATATAGCTGGACATTTGAAAAGAATGAAGCTATAAATAAATCTTTAAAAGAAAACATGGAGATAGATGTAAATCTTAACTTAAATGTACTCACAAGTCTTAAAAATAGTGAACTAGATAGTAAAGTAACTAATGAAGATAAATTAATAGTAAGTTTTGAACATCATGGAAAGTTACCATCTAAAGCTAAGATAAGTTTAAATGTTAATGGCAAATATAAAAATGGAGAGAAGTTATATTTATATTACTATAATGAAGAAGAAGGCCAAATTGAGTTTATAGAAAAAGATTTAACTGTTAAAAATGGTAAAGTAGAGTTTGAAATTGATCACTGCTCAAATTATTTGCTTACTGGATCAATAGTCCAGGATGCAGTTAATAATCCAAAGAACATTAACTTAATTATAATAATAATGGTTGTTGTAATTATTGTATTAATAGGTGCGACTTTATTCCAAAACAAGAAGTAGACTAATGTCTATTTTTTTTTGATAACAAAAAATGATAAAAATATGCTAATTACTAGCATTTTTATTTTCTTTAGAGTAAAATAGAAAATGAAAAGAGATGGTAGGTAATGAAAAAGTTTATAAAAGAATTAATTCCATATATAATTATAGTAGTAGTAGTAGTTTTAATAAGAACATTTTTAGTAACTCCAGGATTAGTTAATGGCGCATCTATGGAAAATACTTTATTTAATAAAGACTTAGTTTTAGTTAATAAAATAGGTTTAAAAAAAGGTATAAATAGATATGATATAGTAGTAATAAATTATAACAAAGACACTTTAATAAAAAGAGTCATAGGCCTTCCAGGGGAGAAAGTAAGCTACATTAATGATGAACTATATATAAATGATGAGAAAGTAGAAACATCTATTGATTTTGAATACACATCTGACTTTGAAATGACTGCTGGAGAAAATGAATGTATAGTTTTAGGAGATAATAGAAATGTATCTAAAGATTCTAGAAGTATCGGCCCAGTTAATAAAAAAGACATTAAAGGTAAAGTAGATATTGTTTTATTTCCTTTCAAAAGGTTTGGGTTCATTAAATGAGTAAAGAAGAATTGAGAGCAAGATATATTGCTATTAGAAAAGAAATAGACGATAAATATAGTCGTTCAGAAGAAATATGTAAAGAAATAGTAAGTTTAGAAGAGTTTTCTAAAGCTAATACTATAGCTTTATACATAAGCTTAAAGGATGAAGTAAGCACAGACTATTTAATAAGAGAATCTCTTTTAAGAGGCAAGATGGTTGCTTTTCCAAGAGTTCATGGGGAGCAGCTAAGATTTTATAAATACAATTTATCTGACAAATTAGAAAAAAGCAGATTTGGGGTTTATGAACCGTTAGAAAGTAGCATATACATAGATAAAAATAGAATTGATTTGATAATCGTGCCAGGAATCTGCTTTGATAAAAGTGGTAATAGACTTGGCTTTGGTAAAGGTTACTATGATAGATATCTAAAAAATATGCGTGGCTTATCTATAGGTATTTGCTTTAAAGAACAAATAGTAGATTTAGTTGAAACAGATGAAAATGATGTAAGAATAAAAAGACTTATATATAAATAATAATTAATTATGAATATACATTCATAGTTTTTTCTTCTTAAATCCTTTTAAATTATTAAAAAATATTGTATACTTGAATGGGTGGAAATAATGAATGAATTTAAATCAATAGAGGAATTATATAATAGAATTAAACCTGCTTTATATTCTAAAGTACAAGAGTTTAAAAGAAATCATATATCTTATATAAAAGAAGAGGATATATGGAACTATTTAAGCACAACAAGCTGGAAAAGAGCTGAAAGTCTAAGTTTAGCAGAAATGGTTCATGAAATCATGTCATTAAAACTTAGTGATATGCAGACATATGTGCATGATATATTAGTAAAAGAAGATAGAGAAATTACAAGAAATGGAGAGACATTATTATGAAAAAAAACAAATTAATAAAAACGATTATTATAATGGTATTTATGGTGGCTTTAAGTTTAGCTTTTATTAAACCAATTATAAAAGGAATAAACTATGGACTTGATTTAAAAGGTGGATTTGAGGTTCTATATTTAGTAGAAAGTTTAGAAGAAGGTGAAAGTGTTTCTTCTAGTGATTTAACAAGCACTTATAAAGCAATAAGAAATAGAATAGATACTTTAGGAGTTAGTGAACCTGAAATAACTATTGAAGGGGATAAAATCAGAGTCAAACTTCCAGGCGTTACAGATGAAGAAACTGCAAGAAATAGACTTGCTACTCCAGCAGTTTTAACTTTTAGAAACACAGATAATGAAGAATTAATGAACGCGACTGTTTTAAAAAGCCCAGGTGCAAGTTTAGACTATGACAGAACTACAGGCAAACCAGTAGTAGCTTTAGCTATTAAAGATAATGATACATTTTATAAGGTAACTAAAGAAATAAGTGAAAGCACTGATCAGCTTATAACTATCTGGCTAGACTGGGAAGAGGGAGACACTTTTAGTAGTGAAACATGTGGAAGAGGAAATACTAAATGTGTAAGCTATGCCACAGTTGAGCAAGCGTTTTCTTCTAATGTAGTAATAAGAGGTAATTTCTCTGAAGAAGAATGTGAGGAGTTAATTGATTTCATTAATTCTGGATCTTTACCAACTAAATTATCAGAAATCTCAACAAAAACAGTTGATGCATCTTTCGGTGAAGGTACTCTAAAAACAATCGCGGTTGCAGGAGTCATAACACTTGCTTTAATAGTGATTATTCTTGTATTCTTCTATAGATTCTCTGGATTAATTTCAAGTGCTTGCCTAATGCTTTATGTATCATCAGTATTCATTTTATTTAATCTTATAGATGGAGTGCTTACATTGACTGGAATTGCAGCTTTAATACTAGGAATAGGAATGGCTGTAGATTCAAGCATAATAACACTTGAAAAAATAAAAGAAGAAATAAGTGAAGGAAAATCATTAAAAGGAGCATACAAAGATGGTAACAAGAGAAGCTTAATTTCTCTAATAGACGCAAATATTACAACTTTCTTGGCCGCAGTAGTACTATTCATTTTTGGAGAAAGTAGTGTAAAAGGTTTTGCTACAATGTTAATGCTTACAATAATAGTAACAATGCTTACAATGGTACTTATAAATAGATATTTAATGAATGAAGTTGTTTCTTCAGAAATATTTGATAAAAAAGTAAAAATGCTTTTAGGAAAAGTAAAGAAACCAAAAGAAAGAAAATACTTAAAACTAAGCAAATACAATATAGGAGCCATTTGTGTAGTAGTCCTATTGGGAACAATTATGCTTATAACAAAGGGTATGAGTCTCGGTATAGATTTTAATGGTGGATCAGCTATTAATGTTAAATCAGAAGAAAGCATTAATATAAATGTTGTAGATGAGAAACTAGATGGATATGAAATACTTGAAAAATCTAAAATTAGTGATACTGAAGCTTACTATAAATTAAGTAAAGTATTAAATGAAGATGAGATAAAAACATTAAGACAAAGTTTTGATGAAGTGGGCTATAAATCTAATATATCTGTAATCTCTAATATAGTAAAAAGAGATTTAACTAAAAATGCAGTAAAGTCTCTAATAATAGCAAGCATAGTAATTCTAATATATATAGCTATCAGATTTACATTCAATTTTGGAGTATCATCTATAATAGCAATTTTATCAGATGTTCTTGTAACTATAAGTTTATTTGCAATTTTAAGAATAGAGATTAACTTTGTTTTCGTCGCAGCTATACTTACAATAATCGGTTATTCAATAAATGACACTATTATAGTGTTTGACTTAATTAGAGATAATTTAAAGAAAGAAAAGAAAATAGATGATGAAGCGTTAGAAAATGTATTAAATAATTCCATTAAATCATCATTAAAAAGAAACATACTAACAAGTATAACTACTTTAAGTGCGGTTGCAATTTTACTTATAATGAATATATCTAGCATAAAAGAGTTTAACTTAGCAGTTTTATTTGGTTTAACTGCGGGTACATTCTCATCACTTTTTGTAGCGCCATACATTTGGCTTATCTTAGAAAAAAGGAGCATAAGGCGTCCTAAAAAAGAAGAAGAAGTAGAAGTTGAAGAAAGGTTAATTAAGGGAATAAACGCATAATGGAAACAAAAGAATATTATTATGATAAATTAAAAGAAGTATTGTCAACTTATATGAGCGAAAGCAATATAAATGAGATAAATAAGTATTATGAATGTGCAAATAAAATGCATGAAGGGGAAGTTAGAGATAATGGCGAAGAATATATATGTCATATGATAAGAGTTGCTACTATTTTAGCTGAACTAGGAATGAACACGCTAACTATTGGTTGTTCGCTTATCCATGAAGCAGTCGCACAAGATAAAATGAGCGAAGAAGAAATAAATACTTCATTTGGCGAAGAAGCATACACAATATTAAACGCTTTAAGTAAACTATCACATTTAAAAAGAAATTTAGACTTTGGAAACACAGACAAATATAGAAGAATAGTTGTTGGACTATCCGAAAACCCAATTAGTTTATTTATAAAATTGGCTGACAGACTAGATACTTTAAGAAACCCTATTAATGATAAAAAACAATTAATGGAAGAGATTGATGAAACTGAGAAAATCTATATTCCAATTGCGCATCGTCTTGGTATAAAATCAATGAAAAGTGAACTAGAAGATTTATGTTTGCAACTATCTTCTCCCGAACTTTATAAAGAAGTAAAAGAAAAAATTGGAGAAGAAAAAGAATCATTAGAGTCATCTTTATTAAAAATGAGAGATGAGTTAATAGACATATTAAATGAACACAATATTAAATATGATATGACTTACAGAGTTAAAAGTGTTCGTGGAATATATAATAAACTAAAAGCTGGGAAGAAATGGGAACAGATTTACGACTTGTTAGGACTTAGAATACTTGTTGAAAAAGTAGAAGAATGTTATTTAGTCATAGGTTTAGTTCATTCAAAGTTTAGACCAATTCCTACAAGATTCAAAGACTATATTGCAAATCCTAAAAGTAATATGTACCAGTCAATTCATACAACAGTATTTGGCGTAGATTCTAAAATGTATGAAATCCAAGTAAGAACTTATGAAATGAATGAAATAGCAGAACGCGGTGTAGCATCTCACTGGTCTTATAAAGAAAAAACAGATGGTTCTAAAACCGGCGAACTTGAAGAAAAACTAATGCAATTTAGAACGCTTATAGAAGTAAATGATTTAGAAGGAAACAAAGACTTCTTCAAAGACTTAAACAATGCACTTCCAAAAGAAGATATCTATATTTTTACACCTAAAGGAGATGTAATTGAACTACCAATTGGATCGTGCCCGGTTGACTTCGCCTATAAAATACACTCTGAAGTAGGAAATACTTGCACTGGAGCTTTAGTAAACGGGAAACTCGTAAGTTTAGATTATCATCTTCAAGATGGAGATATCGTTTCATTAATGACTCAAAAAGGTAAATCCCCATCTAAAGCATGGCTTAAGTTTGTTAAAACGGATTCTGCTAAATCTAGAATAAGGAGTTATTTCTATAAAAAAGAAAAAGAAGCATCTACTGAAGCTGGAAAAGAGCTTATTATTTCTGAAATAAAGAAACACAAATATAGCCCTAATGATTTACTTAAAGAAGAAATAGTAGATAAACTTTTAGAAAATATGAAGTGTGAGAGCTTAGATGAAATAGCGCTTGGAGTAGCAACTCTTAAATATACTCCTAGCTCTGTAGTTAACAAACTAATAGATATAGCTTATCCTAAAGAAGATGATACGATAGAAAAACTTTTAGAAAATACAGATATAATAAAGAACACAGAAAATGGTAAAATACTAATCGCCGGTTATGGAGATATCTTAACAAGTCTAGCATCTTGCTGTCATCCTGTTTTAGGTGATGAAATAATTGGCTACATTACAAAAGGAAATGGAATAACAATTCATAGAAAAGACTGTAAAATAGTTGATAAAGAAAGCGAAAGAATAATTACTGCAGAGTGGAATGATAAAGTGGCAGACAAATATATAACAACATTAACTGTTTATATAGATACTACAAACGATAATCTTGTTGATTTAATAACCGTAGCTACTAAATCAGAAACCATAATTTCTTCAATTAATAATAAAGGAAGAAAGAGTAGTGTTGATGTATATGAATTAATATGTAAAGTAAAA
>CADBRE010000139.1 GCA_902797005.1 uncultured Erysipelotrichaceae bacterium
GAACAATTCCATTTTCATCTGAAGTTATGCCAGATTCTATATCATTATTATCAGCCATATTTAATGCTCTAAAAAAGTAATAATTATCATCATCGCTATAAACATTAAATGTATCAATTCTAAATATTTCATCTAGCATATTCTTTCACTACCTTTTACTAATTCTATTATATCATGCAAAATAAAATAATAAAATATAAAATAAATGTGTTGCGTTTTTAGAACACGACTGATATAATGTATGTGAAAGAAGGTATTAAAACATGAATAAAGTTGAAAAATTCGGATTAGAAGAAAAATTAAATCAAGAATTCATTTTAGACTTTGTAACTTTGAGATATAGTCTCAATCTCACACAACAGCAAATGGCAAACCAATCAGGAGTTTTAAGAGACAAGATAGCTAAAATAGAAGCAGGTATATATTCTCCAAATATTAGGAGTTTATTTAAAATACTTAGTCCTTTAGGCTATACTATAAAAATTAAAAAAATTGAAAATATGGAGATTAAAAATGAACAATAAAATCATGACAGTTTTAAATGTTAAAGAAAACGAAATAAGGGTAATGCGAATCGGTAATGAGGAGTACATTTCTCTAACAGATATTGCTAAATACAAAAATACTAAAGATCCTTCTGATGTGATTAAAAAGTGGTTAAGCAACTATGATACAATTGAATTTTTAGGATTATGGGAAGAACTTAGTAATGAGGATTTTAATTCGGCGGAATTCAGCCGAATTAAAAATGAAGCACCAAAAAAGTCGTTTACTATGACTCCAAGTCAATGGTGCACAACTGTTAATGCAATAGGAATGACATATAGTAAAGGAAAATATAGCATTGGAACTTTTGCACACTCTGATATAGCATTAGAATTTGCTTCGTGGATTGATAATCTTTTTAAGTTATATCTCATTAAAGAATTTAAAAGATTAAAAACTAATGAAAGTTATCAAAATAATATTGAATGGTCTGTAAGAAGAAGTTTATCTAAAACAAATTATAGAATACATACCGATAGTATTAAAGAAAACATTGTTCCAAAGATTACAGAAAAACAAAAAAAGTTTATCTATGCTAATGAAGCTGATGTTATTAATGTAGCCCTATTTGGAATGACTGCGAAAGAATGGAGAGAAAAAAATCCGGATTTAAATGGTAATATTAGAGATTATACGGATATATTGCACTTAGTAGTATTAAGTAACTTAGAAGTTTTAAATGCCAGTATGATTGACAATAATATTAGCCAAAGTGAAAGATTAGAAAAATTAAATTTAACTGCAATGAAAGAACTAAGTATATTAAATAATGACAAAAATGTTATAGGAATTCAAAAGCTAAGTGATCAAATAGATAAAACTAGCATTAAAGAATAGTCATAATATACAATACAATTATATAGTGTCAATATAAAACTGCATATTTCTATGCAGCTATTTTCTATCCTTGATTTCACTTTCGTATAATTCTTTATAACCTTTACATGTTTTTAATAACTGTTTGTGCGAACCTTCCGCTTCTATCTTACCATTGTTTAGGAATAGTATTCTATCAGCATTTATTATTGTGGATAATCTATGTGCAATTATCATTATTGTATATTCATTTTTCATATTATCTATTGCTTTTTGTATCTCACTTTGTGTTTCATTATCTAATGCGCTGGTTGCTTCATCAAATAATATTATTTCAGTCTTTTGTACTAAAGCTCTTGCTATAGCTAGTCTTTGTTTTTGACCACCAGATAATGTTATACCGCCTTCTCCAACAATCGTGTCATATTTATCTGGCAAAGATTCTATATATTTATCAAGACACGCCATTTTACAAGCTTGTTTCATTTCTTTATTAGTTAGATCTTCTTTGACTAGTCTTAGATTATCTTTAATTGACATATTAAATATATATGGATTTTGACTAACTATTGTAATGTTACCTCTTATAGAATCTTTATCAAGTGTTTTTATATCAACTCCATCTATTGTAATCGTACCTTTATAATCATCATACATTTTACACAAAAGGTTAAATATTGTTGTCTTTCCTGCTCCACTCTTTCCTACAAATGCTACAGTTTCGTTTGCATTAACTTTAAAGCTCATGTTATTTAGAACTTTATTCTTATCATATTTAAAGGATACATTTTTAAATTCAAAATCACCATTTACTTTATCTAAATGAACACTACCAAAGCTTTCTTTTTCATACTTATCACCAAATACTTCAAAAATTCTAGTTGCTGATAGATTAAACTTTTTGACAAGCTCATGAAACCCAGAAATGTTGGCTACTAGACTATTGTATCTATTTCCAAAGTTATATATTACTACTGCAGTAGCTATTGGCATAATTCCTTTGCTTATAGATGCTGCAATTATACATATCATTATAAAATAACTGATTTCAGCCCAGTACCATCTAACTATTAAGAATGTTAAATTAACATTTTCCATATAATACTTTTCTTCATTTAACTTTTCAAATTTAACTTTTAATTCTTTAAGGAAGCTCTTCTCTCCATTAAGCATTTTTATATCTTCAGCCCCACGAACTATTTCACCTGTAAATCCAGTCATAGCATCATTTGTAGATCTAAATGCTTTTTCATTTTTATTGTAAGTATTAATTCTCCAAGTTTCAATGGTAAAGCGAATTGCGGCCGCGATTAAAACGAAAATGAACATTGCTTTACTTAAAACAAAATATGTAACTAAAACACCAATATTAGATATCATGCCATTTAAATATCTATTTATATCGGTAAATATTGTTGAAATGCTTCTAGTATCTCCAACTAATCTTTGGATAAATACCCCAGAACTATTTGCTTCAAATTCTTTATTACTTAATTTTAAGATTTCTTCACCTAGATTTGATTGAATATTAATATATATTTTTCTAAATATTTGCTCATATAGTTTATTCTTAAAATAGCCCATTGTATCATTTGCCAACTCAAAAGCTAAAATGACTATGGAAATCATTACAAATTGATGCAAATTATTGCTAGTTAAGTTAACAATTACCTTTGCTGATAAAAACGGAAATAAAATACCAAAAGCAATCCCGGATAAACTAAGAAAGAAATATAATATCATTTTTTTCTTTTCGCTTTTAGCATATTTCCATACAAACTTAATATTTCTTATAAATTCTTTCATACATTCAACCACTTTCTATTACATTAACATTATAGCATCATTTTATACATATTTAAAGCAGGATTTAATTTCCTGCTTTTAACTATGCAACTGCTTTTTCAAAAACATAATAGCAATTTATGAAACCACCGAATACATAGTCTCCACTTTTCCATTCAACCAATAAATAAGTTTTACCATTTACTTCTTTAATTTCATAAGCACTCATGACATTTCTTGATCCAAAGTCTTTAATGTGACCTTTAGTATATGATGTACTTCTTGAGTAACCATTGTTATATGATATACTAGCATCGCCACTAGGGAATACTGATAAATTCTTAACTATTTTTGTTTCAGTTATTATGTTTTGGACATCAAACTCTTCTTCATAATCCACAATACCTAAACAGTTCCATAAACCAATAAGCTTTTCATCTTCTACAAAAGGCATGTTTGTATCATCTTTTCTAGTTATTTCTTCTATAGTATAGTGTTTATCATCTTGTTTTTCATAAACAGCAATCTTTTCTTCATCACCGTATATTCCTGTTAAAGTGACATACATCTTATTTCTACTAATTTCATAACTACAAGGCATGCCATTAATATAAATAGTACCCTTAGTCCAAGATATTACCCAATATTCCTCCCCTTTATCCATCAAATATAATTCTTTAATACCAATAGTTTCATCTAATAAAATATTATTATCAAAATTCTCCTTAGTATTAGCTAGTCCTATTAAAGACCACTTTCCAATTGCATTTTCGTCATTAATAAAAGTTTTCATTTTATTAATTCCCCCTTCCTTATCATTCAAAAGAGTATCCAAAGTTTCGATTTGAGAACGCATGAGTTTAATTCTTTCTTGATATTCTCTAATCTTGTTTAAAATAGTTTGATCTTCTATATTCTTAATCTCACTTAATTCAAATCCTAGGCTTTTATAAGCAAGAATAGTACTCATCTGTTTAATGTTTTCTTCATCAAAATATCTATAACCTGTATAAACATCTACGACAGCAGGTTTTAATAATTTCTTTTCTTCATAAAACCTTATTGTCTTAATTGAAACATCAAACATTTTAGCAAAATCTCCTATTTTAATCATCACTTTTTCCTCCTTTGTGACACAAGTATAAACCTTACCTTAAGGGGAGAGTCAATACTTTTTTTAAATTTTTTTTAATTTTTATTTTTGCTTATTTTTTCTTCATTTAGTACATTTTCACACAAACTTCTTAGGTTTACTTCGACAGTATTTAATAATTCGCCTCTATCAACAGGTAAAGAATAATATGTTAGAACATTTGCAAGTGGACTTTCTAGTATTAATTCATGTAGCTCTTGTGCTTTTGTTATAAAGCTTTCATTTTCTTTTTGTAGTTTCCCCCATGTTACTTCCTCATTTCCAGTTTAACAATAATTATTCATCTATATTCTTCTTGCATCTTTATTTTCATTACTTAAATAATTTAATGCTGCTTCTAATTGACTATCTGTTCCATTTTTTATATCTTCCAATGTTATATCAACTATTTCATCAGGA
>CADBRE010000140.1 GCA_902797005.1 uncultured Erysipelotrichaceae bacterium
CTAACATTTTCTCTAGAGTCATTTAACCTCTTAGTTGCTTCTTCACTTAACTTATAAGTTCCCCTATGAGGATTAGCATTAATACTATTATAATAATTATTAACTTCATCTATAACAGCTTTAGGCTTTTGACTGGTAGCAGCATTATCCAAATAAGCTATATCACTATTATTAATTAATGGAAAATCTTCTCTATTCATTCCTTCCTCCTACATCTTTTCTTCAATTAAATTGTTTATATATTCTATAGTTTCTTCGTTATTTAAACTATCAAGCACATTATTAAATCTAGATCGAACAACTAGCTTTTCAGAATCAGCTTTACTTATTCCTCTGCTTTCAATATAAAATAACATCTTTTCATCTATCTTACCAGTCGCGCTAGCATGATTACCAACAACATCTTCTTCAGAAGCCAAAAGCATTGGAAGAGATTTACTTCTAGCATCTTTAGAAAATAATATACAGTAGTCTTCTTCAGAGCCAACAGACTTCTTGCAACCTTTTTTAAAATCAATAGTCCCTTTAAAACTCTTCCTAGATGCATCTCTAAGTGCGCCTTCCACATCTATGTTAACATTATTATTCTTTCCATAAATGCCTACTATATAATTCATATCAAAAACTTGACTATCTTTACCTATATATATAGTATTTAAATTACTAGTACTTCCTTCACCATTTAAAAGCCCATAGTAATTACTAATACTAATTTTTCCACCAAAATCCACTATATTAAGATTAACATTAGCATTATTACCAATATGACTTTCAATATCAAGAAAATTAACTGATTCATTATTTAAATTATTAATAATTGTAACAGTAGCATTAACATTATCTAAAGCTTTAATCCTAATAACTCCATTATGATAACACTCTTTTAAAGTACTACCTTTATAGTCTATTAAGAGCTCAGTATCTCTCTCAAGTTCCAAAACCAAATCATCTATTAAAATATTATGTTCATCATCAAAATTAATCTCAAACTTAGAAAACTTATCATAAGGATAAAGCATATACTTTAAATTATGATTATCTTCTACTTGTTTTAAAGCTTCTTCACCTAAGCCATATTTTAAAGGTGTTTCTTCATCATTTCTTTCATACAAACATATTCCATCAAAGCTATAATTTCCAAATCTTTTCCCTTCTTTATCAAAATAAGATTTATCAATTTCATAATCATTAATTTTATAATGTTCACAAGTTCTAACAGGTGTTTTATTAATTATTGTCATACTAACCTATACTCCCTTCTAGTTCAAGCCCGATCAAATTATTCATTTCCATTGCATATTCTAGTGGAAGTTCCTTACTTATTGGATAAGCAAAACCTCTTACTATAAGCGCTAAAGCATCAGCTTCACTAATACCCCTACTCATTAAATAGAATATAGTCTTGTCAGATATCTTACCTATTTTAGCCTCATGTGAAAATTCAATAGAATCAGTTTCTATATCATTGACAGGTATAGTATCAGAAACAGATATATCATCAAGCATTAATGATTCACAAGAAACACTAGCTTTAGAATTAACAGCATTTGGTGTTGCTTTAATTAAACTTCTATAAGTGCATTTACCACCATTCTTAGAAAGAGATTTAGCATTAACAAGGGCAGACGTATTTGGTGCATTCAAAACAGCTTTAAATCCATTATCAAGATTTTGAGTTGCGCCAGCAAAAGATATACCTGTAAACTCAGTTTTAGCACCCTTACCATTCAAAACACTCATAGGATAAAGCATAGATATATGACTACCAAATGAGCCACTAACCCATTCCATAGTCCCGCCTTCTTCTACTATAGCTTTCTTAGTGTTTAAATTCATCATATTCTTAGACCAATTTTCTATTGTTGAATACCTTAAATAAGCACCTTTTTTAACATATAATTCTACACAACCTGCATGCAAGTTAATCTTACTATATTTAGGAGCAGAACATCCTTCTATAAAGTGAAGAGAAGCTCCTTCATCAACAATGATTAATGTATGTTCAAACTGCCCTGATTCAGGAGAATTAAGTCTAAAATATGATTGAAGTGGCATATCAACTGTAACACCTTTTGGAACATAAACAAATGAACCACCAGACCAAACAGCAGCATGAAGTGCAGCAAATTTGTGATCATTCACAGGCACAGCTTTCATAAAATATTCCTTAACAATATCAGGGTAATCTCTTACAGCAGTCTCCATATCAGTATAAATAACGCCTTGAGCCATTAACTCCATCCTAATTGAATGATAAACAACTTCAGAGTCATACTGCGCTCCAACACCAGCTAGAGCTTCCCTTTCAGCTTCAGGTATCCCTAGTCTTTCAAATGTATCCTTTATACTATCAGGAACATCTTCCCAAGTGCTTGCTTTATCAGCTTTAGGTCTAACATACGTTGCAATTTCATCCATATTTAGCTCAGACAAATCAGGCCCCCAAGAAGGAAGTTCTAAATCATTATAAACTTTTAAAGCATTTAATCTTATATCTCTCATCCACTCAGGATCATTCTTCTGTTTAGATATTTCCAAAACTATATCTTCACTTAACCCCTTGTTAATTTTATAGTCATACTCATCTTCATTCTTAAAATCATAAATATTAGTGTTTACTTCTTCTATATTATTCTTACTCATAAACCCTCCTATTTTCTAAAGATATCGTATCCCTTTTCTTCTATAGTTTCTGCTAGGCCAGCATCACCGGTTTTAACTATTTTGCCATCTATTAAAACATGAACGTAATCAACGTCTAAACCTTCTAACAATCTAGTATTATGAGTAATTATTAAAACAGCATTATCTTCATTAGCATACATCTTTATGCCCTTAGCAACAGTTCTAATTGCATCTACATCAAGCCCTGAATCAGTTTCATCTAAAATAGCAAGTTTAGGTTTTAGTGTTAGCATTTGAAGTATCTCATTCTTCTTCTTTTCTCCACCAGAAAACCCAACATTCATATTTCTAGAAACATAGCTTTCTTTAAAATCAAGCTCTTTCATATTATTAGTAACTTCTTCCCTAAACTCAAAATAGTTAGGTGTTTCACCATTAATTTTA
>CADBRE010000141.1 GCA_902797005.1 uncultured Erysipelotrichaceae bacterium
CGTTAGTATTATACCAAACCTTTTTCAACCTTGCAAGGCCTATTGACTCAAAAATATCTATATTTTAGGAAAAAACTAGCAAAAAGCAAATTGTTCGCCCGGAATGGGAGAAATCTATGGAATATTTAATTATTCTAGTCATTATCCTCGTGATAATAGACAAGATGACAAACAAGAAAGACTAATAAAAGGAACACCTATCATCTTAGATAGGTGTTCAAAACCAAAAATAATAATTTGGACTGAGAACACTTAACGAACGAAAATCAAGTGTATCTTCACTTCTGTATACATTATACCACTTTTTCATTAAATATCAAGTACTTTATTAAATACTGTTTTGCTTTGATTTAATATATTCTCTAGTTAAATTATCAAAATCAGCTATTAAAGCATTAACTTCATCCATTGTTTTGCATCTAGCACCTGAAGAGAAAGCATGTCCTCCACCATTATATTTGCTAGCTAATTCATTTATAACAGGCCCTCTACTTCTAATGCTTATCTTATATATTTCATTCTTTTCATCATATGTAACGAATAGCCATACATAAAAGTCTTCTATATAAGAAAGCTCATTTACCATATTAGAAGCACTTGATGCATCACCATTAAAACTAGCTACTATATCATTTTCTAGTACTATATAAGCAAACTTATTCTTAGTAACATGTAGATTAGAATATATATATCCCATTAACCTTATTTCAGATATTGGTCTCATATATATTGGCTCATATATCTCTTGCAAGTTTAAATCATACTTCTCAACTAAATCAGCTACTTTATGAAGTACTTTATGATCTGTAGGTTTAAACAAGAATCTATTTGAATCACTTATAATACCTATCATAAGTGTTCTAGCTATTTCCTTATTTATTTTAAACTTAGTATTATTAACTAAATCTAAAAGCACTTCTGTAGTTGAGCAAGCATCAACATCAATATACTCTAAATCAGAAAACTTCTCTACAAATGGATGGTGGTCTATCTTTATTACATGTTTAAAATTATCAACACTTATTCCATCTACCCTAGCTTTATTAGGAACATCTAAAGTTATTATTAAAGAATTTTCATAAGAAATATTATCATCTATTCTATCTAGTTTACCAATATATTTAAACTTAGAGACACTTTGCCCGATTGCATATACTTTCTTTTCAGGAAAAGTATATCTTATTATATCCCTTAAAGCTATTTGACTAGAAATCGCGTCTGGATCAGGTCCAATATGTCTTACTAAATAGATAGTATCAAACTTCTTTATTTCATTATAAATCTTCTTTAATATTTCTTTATTCATTTCTTAACTTCTTTCTATTATATACTTAAATTGTATGTATCTCTTGCTATCATTAATTCTTCATCAGTAGGAATTATGTATGCAGGAATACTAGAGTCTTCAGTAGTTATTCTTGTCTCTACACCTCTTACATTATTAGCTTCTTCATCTACTTTTACGCCTAATACTTTAAGTCCATCAAGAACTTCTCTTCTAGTGCTTATAGAGTTTTCACCAACACCAGCAGTAAATATTATTGCATCGCATCCTTCTAGTTCTACATAATATTTAGCTATATAATCTACTATTCTTCTTACATACATCTTTTGAGCAAGTATACATCTATCATTACCTTTAGCTATTCCTTCTTCTATGTCTCTAGAGTCTGAAGAAACACCACTTATACCTAAAAGTCCGCTTTGCTTATTTAAAATAGTATCCATTTCTTTTGGAGAAACCTTTAAAGCTTCCATCATGTAAGGCACGATTGTAGCATCTATATCACCACATCTACTACCCATTATTAAACCAGCATTTGGTGTAAGCCCCATTGATGTATTTACACATCTTCCATCTTTTACTGCACTTATAGACGCACCATTACCAATATGGCAAGTAATTAACTTAGTATTACTTCTTCCTAAGATTTCATTCATTCTAGCTGATACATATTTATGACTAGTTCCATGTGCACCATATCTTCTTATTTTATAGTCCTTAGCCCATTCATAAGGTAAAGCATAAAGATAAGTCTCTTCATTCATTGTTTGATGGAAAGCTGTATCAAATACTACTGTTTGAACAGCTCCTGGTATAACTTCTTGTGCAGCTCTTATACCAACAATAGCAGCTGGATTATGAAGAGGCGCTAAAGCAGATAATTCATCTATCTTAGCAATAACATCTTCATCCACTACAACAGTCTTATCAAAGTATGAACCACCTTGAACTATTCTATGTCCTACACCCTTAATATCATCTAAAGACTCAACTATATTATTATCCATTAACTCTTTAATCAATATAGTAAATGCATCTTTATGAGTAGGTAAATCCACTTCTTTCTTTATCTTTTCTCCATTTAACTTAACAGTATAAAAACTTCCTTCTATACCTATTCTTTCAAATACTCCACTAATTAGTACTTTTTCTTCTGGCATTTCATACATTTGAAATTTTAATGATGAACTACCTGCATTAACACTTAATATTTTCATATATATTTTCCTTCCTTTTTACGTTTTCTATTATACCAAAAGTGATTTGAAAATCATAGTTTTTTTAAATATTTTACATTCTAAAGAAAAAATCTAGTGTGTTTTATAATTTACACACTAGATTATATACGTTCTTTTACTCTGCACTTGTCTTAACGACATATGGATTTTCTGGAGTTCCATCTCCTGATAACCATTTGGTGTCTGATTTTAGAGATAAGGCTGGACGAACAGCGCCCGCATTACTTATTGCAAATTCAAAACGCATATTGCTAAAATAGGATAAATTTCCAGGATAATATCCGTCAACGCCAAACATTAATGCAGGACTGCGAAAGAAATGGGGGCTCATTGTCCACCAGAAGTTACTGCCAGTAATAGACTTTTCAGGTGCTGTTCCTATTACACTGGCATTTAGATAGTACCATGCATATGGGCTTGTTAATGTTGTATTATACTTTCCTCCAGCAAAAACTACTTCATCCGCTGTCATTAAAGCAGCAGGTATTTTAACAATTTCTTCGTTTATTATTTTTGTTAGATATCCATTACCTATTTTATTTTGAGCATTCTCATCTTCTGCTGTATACTTATCTTCTTTTGTACCACCTTCAAAATAATTGTTTCCAAATCCACTTGTGTTTACTCCGCATGCATATGAAGGAACAACTTTTGATAAAGTCAATCTCCCATAAGCTCCAAAATATGTTCCTTTTGTTAATCCTCCAGTTTTATCTTTTGTTGTACTTCTGTCATTACAATATATTGCTTTTGTGTCTATACTGTTTTCATAATCAGTTCCCGAAAATGTACCTAAATACCAATTATCTACTGCAGTTTTTATATTACTATCTATTTCATTTCCTCTTATATC
>CADBRE010000142.1 GCA_902797005.1 uncultured Erysipelotrichaceae bacterium
TCCAGTTGGGCCATAATTTACAGGGAAACAGCAGCATCCATAAGTAACACCACCGCAAGCTCTGTAATCTTCTATTTTTTGACACGCTCTCGCGTATGAATTATTCATTTTTTAACTCCTTTCACTTTATAATATGAATATATAAGAAAGTGATATAATTAAAAAGCACATTTTTAGTAAATGAATATAATAAAGTATGAAAAAAGTTTATGTATATGCAATTTGTAAAAATGAAGAAAAACATATTAAAAGATGGGTAGAGTCTATGAAAGAAGCTGATTCTATCTATGTTTTAGATACAGGATCTACTGATAACTCAGTTAATCTTTTAAAAGAACTTGGTGTTAATGTAACTGTTAAAAACTATGAACACTTTAAATTTGATGAAGCTAGAAATGATTCGTTAAATCTAGTGCCTGATGAAGACTCTATATGTGTGTGTACTGATATAGATGAAGTATTTGATAAAGGTTGGAGAAAAATATTAGATAGTATTTGGGAAGAAGACACTAAAAGAGTAAGATACAATATGAACTTTTCTTTTGATGAAGAAGGAAACCCTGTTAGTACATACTATATAAGTAAAATACACACTAGAAATGATTATGTTTGGAAACATTCTATTCATGAAGTTATTGCCTATATTGGGAAAGAACCTGAAAAAGTTATTACAACAGATTTATTTAATATTAATCATCATCCTGATAGGGAAAAGAAGAGAGACTTTTATTTAGATTTACTTGAAGAAGAAGTTAAAAAGTATTCGGAAGACGATAGAAACATGCATTATCTTGGAAGAGAATATATGTACAAAGGAAGATGGAACGAAGCTATTGACACACTAATTAGACATCTAAATTTAAAGAGTAGTACTTGGGATGAAGAAAGAGGTGCATCTATGAGATATATTTCTAGATGTTATAAAGCTCTTAATAGATATGATGAAGCTGAAGTATGGCTTACTAAAGCGATAAAAGAAACACCTGGTGTTAGAGAACCTTATGTTGAAATGGGAATGCTTTATTATGAAAAGAAGGATTATTTTAAATCTATAGAATATCTACTTAAAGCTAAGCTAATTAAAGATAGAAGTCCTAAGTATATAAATGAAGAGTTTGCTTGGAATGAAACTATATGTGATTTACTTAGTTTAGATTTTTATTATTTAGGCGCTAAAGAAGAAGCTATCTTTTATGCAAAGGAAGCGCTTAAAATAAACAATAAGAATGAAAGAATAATGAATAATTTAGTATTTTATGAGAAGATGGATAAATAAAAAAAATCCATCTTTTTGTATTCAATTATACATTTAGTTTACGCTTAAAAATGTCAAATTTGATGTATTTTTAATAAATTTTGATTAAAAAAAAGTGTTTTTCCAATTTTTTTCGTACATATAAGGTAGAGGGGAAGAAAACCTCTAGAAAGGATGTGAGTTTATGAAGAAACTCAAAATATTATTATTATTATTACTACTTGGCTTGTCACCAATAGTAATGAACGCACAAACGACAGGAGAGGAGGTTGAGTATAAGTTTTATAAAGAAGTTGAATCTAATGTTCATTATGAAAAAGATTTAAGTATTTGTGAGAACTTTGATAAGAATAATTTTGTGTATATGAATTATGAATATTCATTAAGTAAACCTGAAGATAAAGACAATAGAATTATTGAAGTCGATACAAATGGAATAGACATAAGTAGTGATATTATGAATAGATATCATTTTGAATGGCTTCAGATAGAGAATGGGCCAATGAAAGTTATAGAACTTGAGTTTATTGATGATGATGGTAATATAATTGATTATAATATTTCTGACTATAGAAATGTAACCGGAGCTATTGATAATTTTCATGATCAAAATGATGATACATATTCTGTTATGAACTTTAATACTTCTTTAACACTTAAATTTGATAAACCAGTAAATACTAAATATATGAAGTTAAGATTTAAGTTTGTTAATGATGGAAGCTCTATATTTTCTTTTAGAGTTGAATCATATTTAGATCAATATTGGACTAATAGTTTTGATAGATCTTCTTTTGGAGTTAAAGATTATTGTGATGATGATATATGTATTACTGATTTTATAATGGAAGATAAAAATCCTACAGATAGGTATATTAATATTCCATCTATAGTTTACAAATATAAAGATCCATATTATAAATGCTATTCTTTGGATAGAGTTTATGCTCCAGGTTATTATAAAGAACTTGATGCATATACTAAAGATGAAGATAAATACAGAGTAATAGTAAATAATGAAGAAGAGAAGGATAAACTAAATGATGCATTAACTACTTTGGTTTTGAAAAATGAAGAAAATATGGAGTATTTAAAACAAGAACTAGTGAATAATAATGAACAGGAGATGAAGAAATTGATGGATAAGTTAGATGAATTAAATATTGCTAATCAAAATGTTCAAGAGGTTATTAATAATTTAGGAGCAGAAGAAATAGCTGAGCTTAAAAATGATGTTAGTGAAATATTTAAAGATAATGCTGTCATTAAAAGTTATATTAGTAAAGTAGATGCAAATAATTCTACTAGTGTTGAAGAGATGAAAAGCTATATTAGTAAGTTTTATGAAAACTCTGATAAGTATATGTCGCTTTTAAAGTTAGTTGCTTCTAAGGATGAGATTAACTCGTTGAAAAGATTAATTAATAATACAGTAAATACTCATAAAGAAAATACTGAATCAAATGATGAAGCCGTTTTAGTTAATGCTGAGGTGAAAGAAGAAACTAATCAAGATAAAGTATCAAGTGGATTAGTTGCTTTAAACACAAGTCCTGTAAAAGAAGTTAATTATAGTACATTTACTAGTTTTATATTCATATTTGGAGTGCTCGCTTTGCTAGTTTCAATCTTACTTACGATTAGAAATGTCAAAAAAAGTCGTGCGAAATAATAATCTAGTTTTGTCGAAGTTGTTTAAAAATGATTAAAAACAAACTATATTATAGTGGAAGGAACAAAATATGTTAAATATTGAAATGGAGTTTTCTAAAGGTATTTTGTTTATAAGATTAGAAGGAGAACTTACTAAAAGAACTGTTAATACTTTTGAAGAGAAAGTCTTACCAACTATTTTAGTTAATGGAATTAGATATGCTGTTGTTAACATGGATAAAGTCGATTTACTTGATGAAGAAGGTATGAAAGCAATAGCTAATTTAAATGAAATAACTACAAATAATGAGGGAAGAACTACTGTGTGTTCACTTTCCGATACATTAAAAGAAAGTACTTTAGAATACAAAGGAACTAATCCATTTTATGAAGAAGAAGACGAACTAAGCGCTTCTAGAGGAGTGATGAAAATATGAATAGAGAAATTGAAATGTTAATCGAGGAGAATAAGAACTTAATTTATAAGATAGCTTCTAAGTATAGTTATTACTATAATATTGAAGATTTATTTCAAGTAGGAGTTATAGGCCTTATAAAAGCATATAAGAATTATAAGATGGATTCTACTAGTAAATTTAGCACATATGCATACAAGTATATCTTTGGTGAAATAATAGAGTTTATTAAAAATGATAGGACCATGAAAGTTTCAGATGATGCGATGAAGATATATAAATCATATGAAAAAGCTAAAGAGTTCTTAACTAATAAATTAAATAGAGAAGTATCTCTAATTGAAGTAGCTTCATTTATGAACATTGATCCGTTGTATTTAGAAAACACGATTAGTTCATGCGAGTTTACTGTAAGTTTGGATGCTAAAATAGCGGAAGATGATTTCTCACTAGAAAATGTAGTAGGTGAAGATAAAAGAGAACTACTTGATGATTTAATTGACTTAAGAAATGAACTTGATTCATTAGACGAAAATGATAGAAAGCTTATTGAACTTAGATACTTTAAAGATTATACACAGAGTGAAACTGCTAGTGCTTTAGGAATGAGCCAAGTACAAGTTTCAAGAAGTGAAAGTGCAATACTAAAGAGAATTAAAACTAAAATAGCTGCATAAATAGAGATAAACTCACCATACTAATTGTAGGTGAGTTTATTTTGAAATTAAAAGAATATAAAAAAATTGTTAACAAAAACTCTAGAAAAGAAGATATTTCTAAGAATGTAATAATAGCTTTTATAAGTGGAGGATTAGTAGGAGTACTAGGACAGTTATTTGTTAATGTCTTGGAGAAATGCTTTTATATGCCACTTAATGAATGCTATATGTATCTTATGATAGCTTTAGTAATAATCTCTTCCATTCTTACTGGATTAGGCATATTTGATAAAATTGTTTCATTTTGTAAATGTGGACTTATCGTGCCAACAACAGGGTTTTCACATGCAATGACCTCTAGTGCTATGGACCATTCTAGTGAAGGACCAATTAAGGGAATAGGTGCGAATATATTTAAGATGACAGGAATTATTATTCTTTATGGACTAGTAAGTGCCTTCTTTTTAGCAATACTAAAAGGGGTGATAATGTGACAATAAAGTTTGATAACAA